>NZ_NOLK01000088.1:0-31822 GCF_002245985.1 Nostoc sp. 'Peltigera membranacea cyanobiont' 232 | reverse complement strand
GGGGAAGATGAGGAAGCAGGGGGAGATGGGGAAGAAAATACTACTTCATCCCCCTCATCCCCCTCATCCTCTTCATCTCTTCCTACTCCTTGCTGTAACAACTTTTTTAGGAAGGGAAAAACTTCTCCTACTTCTGGTGTCCACATTTGGGGGATACCATCGACTAGACGAGGAGCGCCTGCACAGATAGAATATCGGCTGAGTTGGGGATGATCGATTGGTGTTGGGTAGGGACTTTCCAGTAGGGTTGCAATTCCCGATGGGTTGGTGGGGCGAAAAAGAGCAGCAAAAACTTCTGAACCTGTGCGCTTTTCTAAAGGTAGCGATCGCCAATACCAAGCCTCGATCATACTGTTTCTAAGGGTTGCTCATAGTTAGTTAACAGTTTTCAGCAGTGAGTACAAATTAGCTACAACTACTGACAATTACCTCTATACCATTTTCTCGGTGCAAAATTAGACCTGAGTTCCGATAGCTATGCGTATTCCCCAGAATACAATTAAAGTCGCAATAGCAAGCCAGTCACGCCCTTTGAATCGTAAATCATGCCACTGCACTCGATGCTCGTTGGGACTGGTAAAACCCCGCACCATCATTGCATTGGCCATTTGGTCGGCTCGTAAGAGGAGATTTTCCAAAAGTCTCTCTGCTACTGTCATCCAAACCTTGAATCCTCCTTTCAATCCCAGCTTTTTCCAATTAATTGCCCTTGTCATAACTGAGCGAAATAAGTTTTGCACTTCTTCTAAAACTAGGGGAATAAAACGTAAGGACAAGGTTAAAGTTAAAGCAATTTCTGTGACAGGCAACTTAAAGCGTCGTAACGGTTGCATTAAGCTTTCTATGCCAGAGGTGATTTCTTCTGGTGCGGTTGTTAGCAGATACAGGTTTGTGCTGTAAATCACGGTAAATATAAGTGTACTCAGGCGTACAGCCAAATCCAAGGAGCGACGAGTTACTTTGACTGGGCCTTTGTGAAATAGCACATAACTATATTTTTTGCGATCGCTTACCTGCTCTGGAACAATATTTTTGGAGTTTGCTGGTTGGGTTAATATTTGTTCATTAGCTGGTAGGCGTGGCTGATAATCTACACCCATTCCATCAGGACTAATGGCTCCGATCGCTAAAATAAAAAACGATAGCATTAACAACCAACCCATTTGCTGCTGCCATACTCGGCGAGGAATCCTAGCAATCAAGGTGGCAGCAATCAACACTACCACCAGCATTACCCGCCAAATATTATTAGCCAAAACATAGCTTGTTAAAAAGCTCATCAACCAGGCGAACTTGACTCGCGGATCGATTTTATGCAGCCAAGTTTGGGGTTGTTCTAAATAAAGTCCAAGTGGCAGCGATCGCAGTAAATCCATTTTAAAGTTAAGAGTTAGGAGTTAGGAGTGAGGAGTTAAGAGTTTTGACATCTGACTTTAACTCATAACTCCTGTACAGACACGATTAATCGCGTCTCCTAACTTAATTTGACGCGAGTTGCTCTATTAACGTTACCAATTTCGGCATCACGGACTTTTTTGCTGCGCCATAGCAAAATAATTGGTGTGCCTTTAAATCCTAACTGTTGCCGAAATTGGCGTTCAATGTAGCGGCGGTAGTTGTCGTTGAAGCGTTTGGAATCATTGACAAATAGTGCGATCGTTGGTGGTTGGCTACTTACTTGTGTACCATAATAAATTTTGCCCTGACGACCACCACGGGATGCTGGTGGTGAATGCCAACTCACGGCATCTGTTAATACTTCGTTGATAACTGATGTACTGACACGGCGTTTGTGTGATTCAGCCGCCGTTTTCACCAATTCGAGAATTTTTTCTACTCGTTGTCCTGACAAGGCGCTGACAAAAATTGTTTCTGCCCATTCGGTAAAATGTAACCGTGATTGCAGAGTTTTTTCGTAGTCGTAGATTGTGTAAGAGTCTTTTTCGACAGCATCCCACTTATTAACGACGATGATGCAAGCTCGACCTTCTTCGATAATCCGCCCAGCTAATTTTTGGTCTTGCTCAGTGACTCCATCTACAGCATCTATTACTAATAAAACCACGTCAGCGCGGCGAATTGCTTTGAAAGCACGGTTAATACTAAAGAATTCTGTACCGTATTCTATATGTTTCTTTTTGCGAATCCCGGCGGTGTCAATTAAGCGGTAGGTTTGCCCGTCTCGTTCAATAACGGTATCAATCGCATCGCGGGTTGTACCAGAAATTGGGCTGACAATTGCCCTCTCTTCGCCGACAAAAGAATTGAGTAAGCTCGATTTGCCCACATTCGGACGACCCACAATCGCTACTTTGATTTCATTAGTTTCGGGGATGTCTTCAACAGCAGGGATGTGATTAACTAACTCGTCGAGTAACTCTCCTGTACCACTACCATGAATTGCGGAGATGGGGTAAGGTTCGCCCAATCCCAATTCCCAAAACTCGGCAGCTTGCATTAAGCCTTGGTCTGGAGATTCACATTTATTTACAGCTAATAGTACAGGTACGCGTTGTTGGCGCATCCATTCGGCGATTTCTTGGTCTGCCGATGTGGGGCCTGTTTGACCATCGACTACAAAAATAGCGCCACAAGCTTCTGCCAGGGCTGTCATTGCCTGTTGGCGAATCAGTGGTAAAAATTCGGTATCATCATTAAAGACTAAACCGCCAGTGTCTACAACTAAAAATTCGCGACCATTCCAGAAAGCTGGCATGTAGGTGCGATCGCGTGTCACTCCCGGTTCATCATGGACAATCGCCGTTTGTTCCCCGGCGAGTCGATTAACCAGGGTGGATTTGCCCACATTTGGGCGTCCGATAATTGCAACAATTGGCAGTGCCATAAAACCAGGGTAAGTGAGAGGTGTAGTATATCACGTCCCTACATTTTACTCACTTTAAACTGGAAGTTTTAATAATTTTCCAACTTGGTAGGCTTTGATAGCTAAGAATCGAACAAAAAACAGGAAATTATACTTATGTTGGAGATTGAAAATTTAGGAGTGAGTGTAGAAGAGTATTTGGATGGATTGGCAAAAGGTATTGATATTTTGGAATTGAAGCGGTTAGAAGCAAAGGGAATTCCAACAAACCTAGCTCTGGAAGTTATGGCAATTATACCAAAGGTAGTCAATGGTACGGCTACTCCTGAAGAAATTGTTAGAGGACTAATGATTCTAACACCATCGCTTCGCCAACAAGTTGAATAGAGGAATAGCCAAAAAATCATGTGTTTTGATTTTGGAGGTTAAGACATGTTTTGTAGTCCTACATCAATTTACTTCTAACGCCCCCAAAGCTTTTAAAGTTGCTACATCTGCTTCAGCCAACCCGATCGCTTCAGTAATACAGCGCTTCCGGCTATTATGGAATATAGTTTTTCTCCTTGCCCCTCTCCTAGCATACCTTTCAGCTTTGAGGATGTACCCCATAGCTGCCGGAAGTGCTGTAATCATGCCTTCATAAGGGCGGGCTGGTCTTAAAGTTTGCAGACAATTGCCTGTTTCAAAATCCCAGTGTTTAACTATCTTTTCATAGCCACTGGTGAAGAGAGTTTTTCCATCAGGGCTAAAGGCGATCGCCACAGTTAGTAGCCAACGTCTTTGATGTAACTAAAAATTGCGATCGGATTCTACAGCCATGTCTAAGTACGTCTGTCCTGCCCAAGATTGACGAAAGACAATTTCTTGAACTTTGGTTAAGCGTCCCTGTGGCAATAATTGCTCGACTAGTGCGATCGCTTCTTCTGCCGTCATTTATTTACGTAGTAATACAGCTTAACTACAATATTCCTATCATCAACTTGATTTTTTACAAAAAGTTTACGTAAATCAACTAAAAAGATCCGACTTTTCTCAGACCTTTTCCGACCGTCAAACTTTATACCAAATAGTAGAGTATTTAGATAACCAGTATTTATATCCCCAACTTCTTAGAGGAGATATAGAGAAAGCGATCGCTTTCTCTATATAACTTGGGTAATTCACAGTATTTTCGGAAAAACAAGCGGATGAAATTCTTAAAAACTCTTTTCTCTGTTGCAGCTATCTCTATTATGAATATAAGCTCTTTAAATGTTTTGATGCCTTCATCTGCCAAAGCACAAGTTCCTAACGGTCGGTATGAAATTCAGCCAAACAATCAGATTTTCTTCTATCCCGCAGACAACACTAAAAACGCTGTTGTAGTCTACACAGGAAAAGGAAAAGCTACGCATATTATTAACTACGGTGGTGCAATTTACACGGCGTTTGCAGGAGGATCTATTTACCGGAGTCCAGATGGGCAAAATCTTGGTGGTGGAGGCCGCACTACGAAACCTTATCCTGGTTCCGCGACAGTAAATAAAATGCTAGTGTGCCAAAATGCTCTTTTTACCGCCTTTAAGGGGGGATATATTTACCGGAGTCCAGATGGACTAAACCTTGGCGGTGGTGGCAATACTGCAAGGGCGTATAAAGGGACTGGAGAGGTACAAAGGATGACGTGTACTAACAGAAATAGTGTTATCACTTATTTTGTAGGCGGTCAGGTGTATGAGAGTCCAGATGGTCTAAATCTTGGCGGGGGTGGGAACACACAGAAATTGGGAGGTAATTAAAGTTATTTGTAGCGACTGTCTTAAAAATCAAGCGATCGCACTTCCCACTATATTCAGATCCCCGACTTCGTAAAAGTTGTCGAGGATCTATTTTCATAAACCGATAATTTCATGCGATCGCACTTTCCAATACACGATCGTTTTCGGCGGTTGCAATAGATAAATTTAATACAATCTAATTACGCATTATATAGTAATTCAAAAACTGTGTCTGGTGATGTTTTAGGCATTTTCTTAGGTCAAACTTAGGTCTAAAAAATAAAAAAGGTAGGAAATCCTACCTTTTACCCAAAAAAAGCATTTTGTAACCAAATACCATATTCAATATCACACAAGCTTTTGACGAATCTATTGCAAAACTATGACAAGGGTATGACACTTAATTTGCAATTGACTTTGCAATTACTCCTAGTTGCAACCCAGGCGGATAGCTACCTTCTTCTTTGATCCGCTTAATTTCAGCGTCTGTGAGCCGCAAATTTAACTTTTGTGCCAACGATCGCACAATATCTCCCCGATCGATTACACCAGCTACAGCACCAGCAGGAGAAAGGACGGTAATTCGAGGTAACTGCTCATTTTCCAGCTTGTTAATTACCTCAGCTATGGTTGTTGCTTCCGTAACGGTGGGTATTTCTGTCAGAGAATGCACAATGCTGTGTAAGGTTTGGGTTTCCCATTCACTTCTTTGGGTTACACGAAAATTATCAATGGAAACTAGACCCCGGTAACGTCCATCAGAAGCAGCAAAATAAACCTGTGAAGGGGCGGTTTCCAACAAGTATAAATCGGCAAAAGAACGCAATGTCTGGTCAGCATCTATAACCCGAAAGTCACGAGTCATCGCATCAGCCGCCACCACTTTAAGTAAGCTTTCCTGCAACGTAGTCATGTTGTCATAAGTGCTGGCGTTGCGGACAGCAAACCAACCTAACATCGCAATCCACAAACCAAGTGCTAACTCTCTTGTCAAGAAATCTACAACAAATCCCAGAGCGATCGCACCATAACCCAAAATTTGCCCAGCCTTTGCAGCCCAATGTACGGCTTGAAAACGATTACCCGTTATTTGCCATAGTGCTGCTTTTAACACTTGCCCTCCATCTAGAGGTAAGCCAGGAATCAGGTTAAATAGCGCCACAACTAAGTTAATTCTCGCCAAATCTCCGACCATGACACTGAGGGGACTAGTATGGGGGATTACGGTAACTCCTATACGGAGGAATAAAAATAGTATGATACTCACCAATGGGCCAGCGATCGCTACTTGAAAGGCTTTGAAAGGAGTTTTAGATTCTTCTTCGATAGCAGCAATCCCGCCAAACAGAAACAGAGTAATTGAATTAACTTTAATACCTTGCGATCGCGCTACCAAGCTGTGACCCAATTCATGTAGCAACACCGAACTAAATAGCAGCAGTGCCATAACTATTCCAGCACTCCAAGCGACAGCAGTCCCCCATTCCTGGTAAGCTACCCCAAAGTTGAGGGTTGCCAACCCTAAAATCACAAACCATAAGGGGTCTAAAAATAGGGGAATGCCAAATAAAGACCCAATTTTCCAATTTGTTTGCATTATATTGTCCTAAAACTAGATATTGCCAGTAGTTCCTATACTGTAATATTTTCGTATATACTTATACATGTATTTATGAGCATCAATTTGGTACTGCGAGTAACGAAATGCTCTTATTTCTAGAATAGACAATTAATGTCTCTGAGCAAAACTCTGAAATTGGGAATTGGGAATTGTTTATTTCCTCTTCTACTCCCCTTATTGAATGTGTGAAATGGAAAAAACCATATTTTACTAGTTTTGTATTTAATCGCGGCGTTACAGGTAACGCCGCGGTCATTGCAAAGTTATAGACGACCGATGTTAGTCAGTCCTAAAACGATGCCAATACCGATAATATGACCAAAAGCCATTGCTGCAACAAATGTTGGAACACTGACCGGTAGGATAGGCAATTTGGGGCCAACTAAGGGTTTTTCAATCTTAGTACTTAGCAAAAGCACTACTAAGCTGCTGATGCTGATAATAATTCCTACTGTAGGATTCCACGCAGGTGTTGCGGGAACATTTGCAGCTGCTGCTAGTAAAGTAGATGAAATCAAGCTTTTGTCTCCTAAATGAAAAAGTTAACCCAGACCTCAAGATTATAAAATTACTAGGCCCAAAAGTTTTTTAGATAGTTTAGACTTTTCAGGTGATTATTCTAAATTCTTTGTTATATTTCCATGCGCGTTAAAATTTGCGGTATCACTCAACCACAGCAGTCTATAGCGATCGCCTCTCTGGGGGCAACGGCACTAGGATTTATTTGTGTGCCAACTTCACCTCGCTACGTGACTACATCCCAAATTCGGGTAGCAGTGGCAGAACTCCCGGCAAATATTGACACAATTGGTGTTTTTGCCAATGCTAGTATCCCTGAAATCAGTCAGATAGTTGTTAATTCTGGGTTGACTGGTGTCCAGTTACACGGAGATGAATCACCAGATTTTTGCGACCAATTACGTCAAGAGTTACCCAATATCGAAATTATTAGAGCGCTAAGGATTCGTAGTCTTGAGCATCTAGACACTGCGGCTCATTACACAAAATACATAGATACTTTATTACTTGATGCCTACCATCCCGAACAACTTGGTGGTACAGGCAAAACCTTAGATTGGAAAATGTTAGAGCAATTTAACCCCAATTGCCCTTGGTTTTTAGCTGGGGGATTAACAGCAGATAATATTTTGGAAGCTTTAAGTCAAATTAGTCCTAGCGGCGTTGATTTATCTAGTGGTGTGGAACGCGCACCTGGAGATAAGGATTTAGATAAAGTAACTAAGTTGTTTAAAAAATTAGGGGGTAGGGAGTAGGGAATGTGAAGTCAAGGGAGATGAGGAAACAAAAGAAGCAAAGGAAGCAGAAATATTAATTATTTCAATGCCTCATTACCCCTTATCCCGAATTTCTCACCACATCTCTCAAAGCCTTGTGCAGGGGAGCAGGGGAGCAGGGGAGCAGGGGAGCAGAGGAGAGTTCAAATACCAAGTTCTTTCCCCTCTGCCTCTGAAGCCCCTCAAGCTTGTGAGAAATACGGGTTATCCCCTTCAGGGGCCCCACCTTCCCGATTCCCTAAAAGAATGCTGCTTGGTGGCGAATCAAGTTAAAAAATTCTTCGCGGGTTTTATGGTCTTCTTGGAAGACACCAACCATTGCGCTAGTGACAGTCCAAGAACCTGGTTTCTGCACGCCCCGCATTACCATGCACATGTGGCTAGCTTCCATCACAACGGCTACGCCTTGAGGTTCCAAAATGGTCTGAATTGCTTCGGCAATTTGGCGGGTTAATCTTTCCTGTACTTGCAAGCGACGAGAATACATTTCAACAATGCGGGCCAGTTTACTAAGTCCCACAACTTTTTGGTTGGGGATGTAAGCAACGTGCGCTCTACCCATAAATGGCAGCATGTGGTGTTCGCACAGACTAAAGAAATTAATATCTCTAACTAGTACCATCTCGCTATGCCCTTCATCAAAGATGGCATCGTTAACGAGTTCTTCAAGGGATTGGTTGTAGCCACTGGTAAGAAACCGCATTGCCTCGGCCACTCGTTTTGGTGTTTTAAGGAGTCCTTCACGTTCGGGATCTTCACCAACGCCCAATATTATTGCCCGCACCGCGTCCTTCATTTCCTCCATCTGTTCCTCTTTTGGCGAGAACACATCTGCTGGTCGCCCATTATGAGTATTGCGATCGGGTCTAGGAGTTATGGCTTCTGCTAAATCGGGAATCAGAGGCGATTGAGAGCAATTGGAACCGTTAGAACTAGCAATAGTCATGATTCAGTCTTGGTTATGGTTTTGTCATTAGTCATTAGTCATTGGTCATTAGTCATTGGTCATTGGTCATTTGCAAAAGACAAAGACAAACGATCGAGGACTAATTAGAGTGCGCCAGCGCTGGGCATTAGGGTCAATTCGTCAATAACTGCCTGTTGTGGTAACAGAACTGTGTAAAGAATTGACTGAGCAACAATTTCTGGGGTTAACATTTTGGAACGGTCTAAGTTGACATGGACTGTCTCTGTGTCCCAAAGTTCGGTATTGACTGCGCCGGGAGAGATAGCTGTGACACGAATGCCGTGGATGCGTTCTTCTTGTGCCAGGGTTTGAGAGAGGGCTATCAAACCAGCCTTGCTAACGCTATATGCTCCCCAGCCGGGAAAGGGTTGCTTGGCAGCTATTGAGGCAACGTTGATAATTGTCCCTGTGCCGCGATCGCGCATTGAAGGTAAAATCCCCACAATGCACTGAAATACGCTGGTGAGATTCAAGTCAATTACCTGCTGCCAGTCTTCTAGGGGAGTTTCGCTCAAGGTGGCTGTGTAGGCAAGGCCCGCATTGTTTACCAGAATGTCTATATCACCAAAATCAAGGGCGATCGCTTGGATCTTTTCTTTGACTTCAGAGATCCGCGCTAAATCTACAGCGTAAGCTCTTGCTTCCACCCCAGTATGCTGTACAGCTTCTGCAACCGCCTCCAATTTATCTAAAGAACGGCTGACTAAGGCGACATCTATTCCGGCTTTGGCAAAGGCTAAAGCCGTTGCTTTTCCAATTCCGCTACTAGCCCCAGTAATCAGGGCGCGTCTTTTTTGCTCAACACTCATGGTGTCTCCCAATTTTTTGGCAGTTCCCAAAACCTATTACCATCCAATTATTCACACTTCTCAGTTTGGATATATTAAAGGAATCTAAAAATCTGATGATTTCCATTAGGCAAATGCTATTATGCGGTACAGTAGTGGCCTTTTGTGGGTTTTACCAGTGAAGACAAAAAATCACCGCCTGGAAAACCACGCCGCGGACTCAAATTAGATTACTTCATAATACAAAAACTACTCAATCAAATTGAGTAGATTTGCAAAACATGCAAATGCCTATGGCTAGATTGTTAAAAATCTTTAAGCACATAGGCAATTATAGCATTGCTGCTTGGCTAATCTATCATTATGCAGTTGCTTTAGTGGGCAACCTCTGTAAAGACACCAATTTTGCGGAATTTTTCATAACGCATTTGGCGGCGTTCTGGAGCGGTTAAACGATTGAGTTCGTCTAAATTTTCTAACAGCACTTGCTTGAGAGTAGTAGCAGCTTTTAAAGGATCGGAATGAGCGCCACCAGTGGGTTCAGGGAGTATTTGGTCGATAATTCCCAACTTTTTCAGGTCGTGGGAAATAATTTTTAGAGCAACGGCAGCTTGGGGAGCTTTACCAGCATCTTTCCACAAAATGGCGGCACAGGCTTCGGGAGTGGCGACAGTGTAAACGGAGTGTTCAAACATGAGTAGGCGATCGCCTACACCAATACCAAGTGCGCCACCAGAACCACCTTCACCGATAACTGTGCAGATAATTGGCACATCTAGACAAAACATTTCCCGCAAGTTGTAAGCGATCGCTTCTCCTTGACCTTGATGTTCTGCTTCTACCCCAGACCAAGCCCCTGGTGTGTCGATAAAAGTTAGTATCGGCATACTAAACTTGTTGGCGTGTTCCATCAACCGCATCGCCTTGCGGTAGCCACCAGGGTAAGGCATTCCAAAGTTACGGGCAATATTGTCTTTGGTGTCGCGACCTTTTTGATGACCTAACATCACCACAGGTTGCCCACTCAGACGGCCGACACCACCAACTAAAGCCGGATCGTCACCACCACAGCGATCGCCATGTAATTCCATCCATTCATCACTAATAGCCTGAATGTAATCGAGAGTACTGGGGCGACGCGGATGACGAGCGACTTGCAATCGCTGGGACGGGGATAGACTCGTGAAAATTTCCTCACGCAGTTGCATGGCCCGTGCTTCTAGTTGACGAATTTGACCAGATACATCGACACCATTTTCTTCTGCAAGTTGCCGAATTTGATCGATTCGGGTTGCAAGTTCTGCTAGGGGCTTTTCAAAATCTAACAGTAGCGGTTTACGCTCGGTAGTTGCCATCGTAGGGTTTATAAATTACGAGTTATCTATTTTTTTGTCATTTGTCCTTTGTCATTTGTCCTTTATCAGTTGTCCTTTATCGTTTGCAAATAACGGAATGACCAATGACCAATGACTAATGACTAATGACCAATGACCAATGACTAAACCAACAGTGGTCTAAATCCATGTTTTACTGATACCCGACCAATCTGCTCCATTTTGTCTACGGTAATCTGATTCCGTCCCCACGAAAAGTTCGTGTATAACTTCTCAAATTCCAACAGCATCGATTCGGCAAAACAAGCAAACAACTGGCGGGCTGGCACGTCCATATTGACTATTTTCATAATTTTCCAGTCAATATCCAGGGAATGCTCTACAATCCCACCATTTAACACGTGTACACCAGGATATTGAATTTTTGTCGCTAAGTTTTTAGGATAACCACCATCAATCAACAAACAGGGTTGTTTTAAAGTGGTGGGGTCAATTTCCACGCCTCTGGGCATACTAGCAACCCAAACTACAACATCAGCTAATGGCAGTGCTTCTGTCAAACCCATGATTTTCCCGCGCCCTAGTTCGCCTTGCAACTCTTTGAGACGTTCTTGATCGCGGGCGATTAACAGAAGTTCTTTGACATCTGTTCTCGCATCTAGCCAACGCGTAACTGCACTGCCAATATCCCCAGTTGCTCCACAGATAGCAACAGTCGCGCTTGATAGATCGATTCCCAGTTGTTTTGACGCTTCTTCCACCTGCTTACAAATAATGTAGGCAGTATGCGTGTTTCCTGTGGTGAAGCGTTCAAACTCTAGTTTGATATTGCGGACTTGGCTAAACTGCTCTAACTTAAAGTTTTCAAAAATAATCGAAGAAAATCCGCCTAAAGCTGTGATGTTAATGCCATGCTTCTGTGCATGGGCCATGGCGTTGAGAATTTTTCGCGTTGCGGCTTTGATGCGGCGACTAGCCAGCATTTCCGGCAAAAAGCAAGATTCTACATACCGTCCTTCAATTTGTTGCCCAGTTACACTGGTGACAATAATGCTATCGACAATTTGCGGCGGGGCGCTGCACCAAAAGTCTAGCCCTTGATCGGCATATTCTGGGTATCCCAATTCTTGAGCTACCGCTTGAGCGTGTTCTAAACTAGTCAGATGTCCAATTAGACCAAACATGTAGTGATTATTAGGCTTATGCTGTCTTGAGGGCGGGGAAATTTTGTAAAGTTAGCAGTTAGGAGTTAGGAGTACGATTCATAATTTCTCACTAATCATTCCTCACTCCTGACTTTTTTAAGCACCGATGAGTCCGTAGGCTGACAAGCGCATAATATCACGTGTTGTGAAACCGATGTTACTCAGTGCTTCACCATACTGAATCATAAAGTCTTCTACCAAAGCATCTTTTTCCATTGCCATTGTGTGGGCATCACCTTCTACTTGGTTGAGCATTCTCCAGACGATAGGTAGGTTCTGGCGATTTGCAAGTTCAAGTTCAGCTTTCGATTCTGTAAAGTGTTCTTTCAACCAAACTTCTCCAAAGTTGAGGTGGCTATATTCTTCTTTGACTACGCCCTCAGTGATTTTACGGGCAAAATCGTCGGCAACGGGAATGTAAATGTTATATGCTGCGATCGCAAAACATTCAATTATCAAAGACTGAATCAACAGACATGTAACCACTTTTCCTTCTGCTGCGGCTGTTTGGAAATTTTGGTGTAGCCCGGAGAAAAACTCCTTAGCAAATTGCAAATCTGGGGTTACTTGCAAATTCCGCCCACAAGCCTCAAATCCTTTCTTATGGCGACTTTCCATCTTGGATAGGCGAATCAATTCATCATGAGATTCTGGCAGCAGTCCGGCTAGGGTGATGTAATTCTCATGAGCTTCTTGTTCCCCTTCAATCACGATCGCATTAATCCGGCTATAAGCATCTTTGTATGTTTCGCTCTTGAAATCTAATTCTTTAAATTGGTCTGTTAGCTGCTGCATGGTATGTTTACTCCTGTAAACTTGATTATTTGACACAAGGATTGAATTTCCCCTATGAACTGAGGGTAACAATCTCTGTGGTTTAATTTAACTTAACAAGTAACTATGCTTATAGATTAACTTTTGCTGGGAGCGATGCTCTAGTACTAGCAAAACAAATGCTTTGCAGATAAATATATGTCCGAACCAAAGTGGAATCTGAAATCTGGCGATTTTTTGAGCCTAGTAGTCTTACTGGTAGGGGCATTTATTGTTTTACTACCTCTGTTTGTGGTTTTTCTCACCTCCTTTACACCGACGGGAGCAACCCCAGAAAATGTTTCCCAAAATAACTGGTCTTTAGCTAATTACCACATTGCATGGCAGCAGGGAAAATTTTTGCTGGCGTTTGCTAATTCTACCTTGGTAGCGATCGCTGTGACGGCGTTTCAAATTGTCACTTCTGCTTTAGCTGGTTACGCCTTAGCACGGTTGAAGTTTCGGGGTCGCCAAGCACTACTATTAGTTGTTTTAGCAACTTTGGTAATTCCCTTTCAGTTATTGGTGATTCCCATCTTTTTGGTTTTGAAGTGGGGACACCTGATAAATACATACTGGGCGCTTATTTTACCTACTGCTGTCAATGGGTTTGGAATTTTCTTGCTACGTCAGTATTTCCAGACAATTCCTGTGGAGTTAGAGGAAGCCGCAGCCATAGATGGGGCTAACAGACTGCAAATTTTATGGTGGGTGATGTTACCTTTAGCCCGTCCAGCCTTAGTGACACTATTTTTGTTCACCTTCATCGGTGAATGGAATGATTTGTTTAAACCTTTGGTGTTCACAACCCGTCCCGAATTAAGAACGGTGCAACTGGCTTTGGCTGAGTTTCAAGAACAGTTTACGAATAATTGGCCCTTGATGATGGCGGCGGTGACAATAGCAACAGTTCCAGTGATGGTATTATTTATGATTGGTCAACGCCAGTTTATTCAGGGTATTGCCACCACAGGGATTAAGAATTAGCAAAAGAAGCGGAGCGCGAGGTAAGAAAATCCAGCAGCAACATAGTAATAATTCTTACCAATAATGCAAAATTGTCTCTATTGTACTTGGTGCAATATCCAAAATGCTCCGTGAGATTTCCTAGTAAGGGACTTCCAAATAAAAAATACTCAACTACTCAACTATTTCCTGTGGGGTGGGCATCTTGCCCGCCCTCTTTAACTGGGCGGGCAAGATGCCCACCCCACAAGATTGGATAATTTATTTGTTGGAAGTCCCTAATCGGAATCGCTATTCTTACCCTTGTATCTGTATTTGTGGGAAAATTTAATGTAAATAATTAAAGTAATATGTCAGAAACACCTCAAGACGATCGCATTTGGATTGTGACGGATGAAACGCCGCAAATATCGATTCCTGACGGTGTTAAAGGCGGGAGTATTAATAGAGGCAGTTGGGGAGATGAAACTATCCCCGAAAGTACTGGTAGCAAAGGGGTAAGGGATGCCGTTAAGGTTAGCGCTCAAACATTAGAGCAAAATATGACTCACTTTCTCAAAGTTGTGGGAAGTTTGTTTAGTCAAGCTGAACAGCAAGCAAAAGTCAACTCCAAGATGCAGCTTGATGAAATTGAGCTATCGGTAGAAATTAGTGCAGATGGAGAAGTTAAATTAATTGGCAGTGGTGCTAAAGCTGGAAGTAAAGGAGCGATTAAGCTGAAGTTTAAGCGCCAAGAACCAGGGTGAGATGGCAAAAAATTGGGCGATCGCGATCGGAATTAACCAGTATGATTATCTGCAACCGCTAAACTATGCCAAGCGGGATGCACTGTTAATGCAAGAGTTTCTGGGCAATGAAGCCGGATTTGAGCGGATATTCTTCTTCTCTGATGACTCTCCTCCTCTTGACGGAAAATCTACTCGTCCAACTCGCACTAACTTGCTGCGAGTCTTGCGGCAGTTATTTGACAATCCTTTTATGGGAGCAGGGGATAATTTCTGGTTTTTCTTCAGTGGTCATGGGATAAGATACGCTGACCGTGATTATCTCATGCCCTGTGATGGCGATCCAGAGGATATTGAAAATACGGCAATTGCGATTAATTTTGTGAGTGAACGTCTGCGTCGCTGCGGTGCTGATAATGTTGTCTTGATTCTGGATGCTTGTCGCAATGAAGGCAAAAAAACAGGTGAAGGAATTGGACGACAAACCGCCCAAGAAGCACGTCAACAAGGAGTTATCAGCTTTTTTTCTTGTATTCCCCAGGAGTATTCTTATGAAATTGAGGCTTTACAACAAGGTGCTTTTACCACTGCGTTACTAGAAGGGTTAGGAATTCAAGGTCAATGCGCTACTGTTGAACGATTGGAGCAATATCTCAAGTTTCGTGTGCCGGAACTGGTTCGCCAGCATAAGAATACAAGGCAAACGCCTTATGTGATTGCTGAACCTGTGAATAAATCCCACCTAATACTTGTGCCACGATATGCAACTCTAGCGGATATCGCCACGTTGAAAAATGATGCTTATCGCGCTCAGAGCAAGAGAGACTTTGATTTAGCAAAACAACTCTGGATTAGGGTACTAGCTGCTGCATCAGGTCAAGATATGGAAGCTATAAAAGCTCTGGAAGAAATTGCTCGGTTGCGAAATAGTTCTGCAATTCCTGATGTACCTCAGCAAACAATTCCACAAGGTTCTAAGTCAGTCACAAATACATCTATAAGTAAATCTCCTCAAATTCCAACTCCCAAGCCAACCCCACCATCCCCGATTAATAATACTCAGGCTTCTGGTGCGGGACAATTTCCAACACCTACTATTTCAACACCTTCAACACCCTCTTCGCCATCAAACCTAATATTACCTAACTGGTCACGACGGCGTGTAATCCAAACTGCTGGGCTTGCAGCTGCTGGGTTGGGTTTGACAATTGCAGTACCACATTTTTGGCCATCTGATTCAGGAGAAACTAGTCCAAGCAACACCAATAAAACACCAGGAAATGCACAGGGAAACATTAGCAAGCGCATTACCAGTGACGCAAAAGATTTTGTTGAAGACTTAGCAAATGGTATCACCTTAGAAATGGTGCAGATACCAAGCGGAACTTTTATGATGGGTTCACCGGAAGGAGAAGCAGAGAGAAATAAAGATGAAAGTCCACAGCATCAAGTGAAAGTGCCTGGGTTCTTCATGGGTAAATATGAAATCACCCAGGCACAGTATCAAGCAATTATGGGTATTAATCCTTCTCGTTACAAAGGTGAGAAACGACCTGTAGAACAGGTGAGTTGGGATGATGCAGTAGAATTTTGTAAAAAGTTGAGCCAGAAAACAGCAAAAACCTATCGATTGCCTAGCGAAGCAGAATGGGAATATGCTTGTCGTGCTCGAACCAAGACCCCATTCTATTTTGGCGAAACGATTACTACTAAGTTAGTAAATTTCGGGGGTACAGAAACAAAGCCGGTTGGTAGTTTTCCAGCTAATGCTTTTGGTTTATTCGATATGCATGGTAATATATGGGAGTGGTGTCAAGATGTATATCATGACAACTACCAGGGTGCGCCAAAAGATGGTACTGCGTGGGTAACTGGTAAAGATAATAACATAAAGCTGCTGCGTGGCGGTAGTTGGATCGGCTATGCCTGGCATTGCCGTTCTGCCCTTCGCCTTAGGGTCGCGCGCGCGGATCGTAACAACGATGTTGGTTTTCGCGTGGTGGCGGTGGCTGTGGCGTGAGGATTCCTTGCTCTTTACACTCTTTCCCTTTTGCCCTTTACACTTCTTTTTCTTTTCCCTTCTTTTTCCCTCACCGCCACAGGCGGATCAAAATTTTTTTTTCAGAAAGTGGTGTATTAATATCAAAATTATTATACACTACATTTAATCAAATTTCTCACTTAGTTTGAGAGTTTGAGCATGGGGCAGGTCGATTTTAGCTGCTGCGTGGCGGTAGTTGGATCAACAATGCCACTCATTGCCGTTCTGCCGATCGCAATAGGAACGCGCGCGCGAATCGTAACAACAATGTTGGTTTTCGCGTGGTGGCGGTGGCTGTGGCGTGAGTACTCCCCAAAGTCAGAGTTGATAAGTGGGAATTTATCGAGCGTACATCAGGGAGTCCAGACCTGAACCAGCGAGGAAGGCGACAACCTCCGAATATAAAACCGAGTCGGATAGCTTGGTAGGTTGCAAAACCGAACAGTTGTTCAACTCAATTAATTTTGCGATATTCCCGACTTTTTGAAAAAATAATTCGTAGGTTGGGTTGAGGAACGAAACCCAACATTACCCATCACAATACTCAACGCTGCTGTTGGGTTTAACTTCGTTTAACCCAACCTACGATTTAGGTGATACCTACTCTTTAGCGATATCAGAGTCAAATACAATTGCTTGCCCAGCCCCCCACGTAATATCATACATACCCTGACGAACAGAACGATGAAAACTGGAATATTCCCAATCTTTTGGAGCTTTCACTAAACCATGTTTGACAGGATTGTAGTGAATATATTCAAGGTGATTTTTAAAATCTACCTCGTCTCTAATCAAGTGTTCCCAAAAACGACGCTGCCAAATACCTCGCTCTTTTTTATTTTGCCTAGAGGTAGATAAGTTTTTCTGTGATAAAGTGATGCACTGGCGACTAAAATAGCTTTTGATCAAACGCCAACGAGTAGAAAAATTGCAATCGCCCTGTGGTAATGTCCAAATACAGTGCAGATGATCCGGTAATAAAACAAAGGCATCAATTATAAATGGGTGTTGATGCATTACATACCGAAAAATATTTCTTAATAAAGATACGTTAGTCGGTAAGCATAATAGTCTTTGTCTTTTATGTGTTACGAGTGTAAAAAAGTAAGTGCCACCTTCTATTGTGGCTCGGCGATATTGCATTGAGTTAATTTTATGATGGTTATATTTCGGGCTTTATTTTAAAGTATTGGTTATAAAAGATACCGTCAACTTATTGTTTTTGAGATGTGAGTTAAGAAATGAGTGAAGGGCAATCTAATAAACTAAAGTAGATGTTGGGTTTCGTTCCTCAACCCAACCTACGATTATGATTTAGAGTTTGACGATACCTTTAGTTTATCTGCGATCGCACTCAGCATTCAATTTTGGGATGTTTTAGGATGTAAAAAGTCTCTGGAGACGCTTCAAAAGTTAAGCAGTAGAATATAGCATGGTGGTGCGTTGTCACAAAGGTCAACGCACCCTTATCTAAAGAAGCGGCGAGTCTAAACAATTACTTCACAGATGTCACTGTTTGGTTTACTACTGGACGTGGTTTCTTGCGGTCTGACCTGCGCGTTCCCCCAGCCATCTCATACTCATCACTATTTTTGCCATAGCGAGATGCAACATTCAACAGCATTTGCTCAGAATAAGTATTCAACTCACGTTCTGCTTCTGTTAATGCATTGTGTGTCTTATCTACTATTGTTTGTGCTTGATTATAAGCGGCTAGCTTCTCTCGTAACTCAATTACTTTAGTGTTGTAAGTAGCAATTGAAAACCCATTACTAAAGTCTAACTGAGGGTTAATTGTCTGCATTCCTTCAATCCGTCGTTCAGCTTTGGTTAGTGACATGGAGTTTCGTTTCCGTTGCGTCATATAGTTTTCCTGTTTGGATTTATTTATAAATAACCCTAACTTTATACACTGAGTTATTTATATATCATCAAGATACGCAACAAGCAGATGGACTAGCCACAGTGAAGTTACAGAATTATAAAAGCATTGGATGGCATTAGCCAACTAGATAGATGCGGGTATATTTGCTGAAATTTCTTGAGAAAAGCAGGTTTTGAAGCCGCAAAAGCAGGTTTTGAAGTCACAAAGGCTGGTTTTAAAGTCGCAAAAGCTAGTTTTAAAGTCGCAAAAGCAGGTTTTGAAGTCGCAAAAGCAGGTTTTGAAGTCGCAAAAGCTAGTTTTGAAGTCGCAAAAGCAGGTTTTGAAGTCACAAAAGCAGCTTTTGAAGTCGCAAAAGCTGCTTTTGAAGTCGTGGAGCTTTATCTCATGTAGAGAGGCGATTTATCGCGTCTAAAAAACTAACACGTTAGAGAGACGCGATAAATCGCCGTCTCTACAAAGAATGTACTCGTCAATTATTCCTTGACAGACTACTAACTAATAGTAACAACAGCTACCATCACATCGGCTAGAGGGTGATGAGACGAAGCACACTAAAAATTTATTTTTATAACTGAAAATTTTATTTTATTTATGTGTTAAGTAGCTTTCAGCATTTTATCTGTATAATCTATCATTCAGTCTAAGTTATCAAATGTATAATCTATCATTCAGTCTGATTGATTATTGACCTCTATTACTTATTAATAGGTTGAAATTCTGATATTAGGGCATCTCTTTTTAAGACATAACATACTACTCACTTAGTAGTTATTTATTAACGTAATTTGAGGAGTTATCTAGGCAGACTCTATCCTAGACATTGCTTTAACTTCTACTTCAAAAATCATGAGCCATTATATGGATAGCTAGCACGTTTACGGCACTATCCGATGTCTCAAGACTTATTAAACTCCTTTCAAGAAGCCTACAGCAATCTCGAACTGTTTCCGTTGATGGAACGGAACGAAATGGAAAGATTTAGAGTCGAATATGGTGATGATTTGATTGCAGACCTGAACCAATTAGTGGAAGATAGTCCTAATGGAGATGGCAAAATTGTCTTTACAGGACATCGAGGATGTGGTAAGTCTACCTTGTTAGCTGAATTTAGCCGACAAATTCAAGATAAATATTTTGTAGTTCTCTTTTCTATTGCTGACAAAATTGAAATGTCGGCTGTTAATCATATTAATATATTGTTTGCGATCGCAGTTAATTTAATGACAGAGGCAGAAGCACGCAAAGTTGATATTCCACAATCTACAAAAGAAGCTCTTTATAAGTGGTTTGCTACCCGCACTCGCACTGAAGAATCAAATTTGCAAACAGAAGCTAGTATAGGTTTTGACCTCCTAAAATTGATTAGCTCTAAACTAAAAGCTGATGCTAGCGTTCGGGATGAAATTAAGCAAGAATTTGAACGCAAATTATCAGATTTGGTTGCCAGAATTAATGAAATAGCTGCTTTAATTCAAGCTGCAACTAAGCAAAATGTTTTAGTCATTATTGATGATTTAGATAAACTTGACTTAGGAAGAGTTAATGAAATTTATCGAGATAACATTAAAGCTCTCTGCCAACCTAACTTTCAAATTATTTATACCATCCCCATCGCAGTACTTCGGGAAACATTTATCAGCACAATAATTACCACTGAAACCAACGATCAAGTTGTGGCAATGCCTGTTTTAAAAATTTTTGATAAAGGTAAAAATCGCTTTCCTAATGCTCAACCTCGCACCGAAGCAACAAAGATTCTCGGTGAAGTTTTACAAAAACGGATTCCCAGTGAATTAATCGCGGCTGAAACTGCTGAAAAAATCGTGATTTACAGTGGTGGCGTGTTGCGAGAGTTAATTCGGATCTCTAAGGAATGTTGCCGTATTTGTTTACGGACTATCCGACGAAATCCCTCAGCCGAAGTTATCATTGATGATAAAATTCTTCTTCAAGCGATCAACAAAATTCGCAATGATTTTTCTATACGTTTAGGAAAAGTTGATATAGATATTTTGCAGAGTGTTTATGAACAATTTATGCCCAATGACCCCAAACAAGCAGAGTTTTTGGATTTGCTACACGGGCTATATGTTCTAGAATATCGCACTGATGAAACTTGGTACGATGTTCATCCAATTATTATCGAAAGCTTGAGAAGACAGGGAGCTATTAATGTTCAATGAAGAATCATTAGATAATGAGGGAGAAAATCAAGATGCGTATGACGATTTAATTGTTTCTATTGAAGCTCAAAAACGGGGATTGAATCTACTGATTGCAGTTTGCGATGATGCTAGCTTTCGTGATAAAATTATTGCCCAATATGAAGCTGAACTAGAACCTGTATTCCATGCATATCGAGTGACTTTAGCACGTCAGGAACCTAGCCTGAAAGCTGCTCTTAACCAACTGGTACAACAAGAAGAATATCTTCGTCAGCAAAACCCGGCGGTGATTACTGTGACAGGTGCTGAACAACTTTATTTTCTCAGATTGGGAAATGAGCAATCGGAACAGGAGAAATTTTTTGGTTACTTGCAATGGACAAGAGAAGGATTGCGTGAGTTTCCCTTTGCAATAGTGCTTTGGGTAACTAACCAGATTTTAGTTAACCTGATTAAAAAAGCACCTGATTTTTGGAGTTGGCGTAATGGTGTATTTCGGTTTGAATCTCAAAAAACGAATGCTATTCCTGGTAAAGAATTAGAACCTATACGTTTTGTTTTTCGAGATACAGAATTAGCCAGTACAGATACTAATGAAAATAACCCCTTTTTCTTGCCTATTCAAGATTTACAAAGACTAATCGAGAAAATAGAACAGGAACGGGGTACTAAAGATCCAACCTTAGCTACTTTATACTCAAGGTTGGGTGATATTTACCACAGTAGATTAGATCGGGGTGAATCTCAGAATTATCAAGAAGAACAGAAATTAGCAATTAAGTATTGGTGTCAGGCGAGTGAACTACAAAATGAATTAGGTTTGCAAATAGACTTAGCTAATAGCCTCAATAATTTAGCCGGAATATATCGTGCAACAGGACACTACAGCGAAGCTGAACCCTTATATAAACAGGCTTTAGAACTTAGAAAACGCCTGCTAGGAGACAACGATCCTTCTTTTGCTACTAGCCTGAATAATTTGGCGGGACTTTATAAATCTACTGGCCAATATAGTAAAGCAGAACTGTTATATCAACAAGCTTTAGAACTGAGGAAACGTCTGTGGGGAGAAAACCATGCCGATGTCGCTGTCAGTCTGAACAATTTGGCATTACTATATGATGAACAAGGGCGTTATGACGAAGCAGAACCTCTGTATCTGCAATCATTAGAGGTTGAAAAACGTTTGGTTGGCGAAAATCACCTTACTTTCGCTCTTATACTAAATAATTTAGCGCTACTTTATTATCATCAAGGACGTTACAGCGAAGCTGAACCTTTGTCGCTACAAGCAATAGAATTAGATAAGCGATTTTTGGGAGAAGAGAATCCTGATGTTGCGACAGATTTGCACAATTTAGGATTGATATACCGCGCTCAAGGACGCTACGATCGAGCTGAAACAGTATTTTTGCAATCATTAGAACTCAAGCAGCGTCTATTGCAAAAGGCGCATCCACTTTTAGCAGATACTATCTATGCTCTTGGTTATATGTATAGGGAGCAGGGACGCTACAATGAGGCGGAAACCTTATGTATAAAAGCCTTAGAACTTGATAAGCACCTATTGGGAGAAAATCATCCTAATGTTGCTGAAAGTCTCAATAATCTGGCAGAAATATATCGTGAAACTGGACGTTATGGTGAGGCGGAACCGCTATATTTGCAAGCTTTAGATATTTGTGAGCGAGTCTGGGGTGTGAATCATCTGCGTAGTTTAACTATTCGCCAAAATCTCGAAAAACTTGCCGCAGCAATGGAGAATAATGGAGAGTGCGATGTCTTGTCTACGACACGCTGCGCGAACGACAACCCCTCCGAGGAAGGCATTACATAGAGCAACAATATCATTCTCATTTTAGGTTAATCTGACCTAATCTAGAGATAGCAATATGGCTAAAGATGTTTTTCATCAACAGGTAAAAAAAGCATTAATTAAAGATGGGTGGATAATTACTCACGATCCTTTTACAATTCGTATTAGTGAAGCAATTAAACTACAAATAGACTTAGCGGCTGAAAATGCCATTGCCGCAGAACGTAATACTGAGAAAATAGCTGTTGAAATTAAGAGTTTTATTGCAGATTCAGACATCAGTGAATTTCATACTGCACTAGGGCAATATCTAAATTACTGCCAAGCTATTGAAGAACAAGAAGCAGACAGAGCGCTTTACCTAGCAGTTCCTATTGAAACATATCAAGACTTTTTTCAACTTTCTTTTGTCCAACGCACTCTTCATCGTTATAGCATTTTCTAGTCTGGTGAGGTACATCTCAAAACGTCACCCCCAACCCCTCTCCTTACTAAGGAGAGGGGAGATAAAGCTTATTATTTATCGGGGTGAGGTTAAGCTGTACCTCAGTTGCTTAAGAAACGCTATACCAAGTTAAGTTGATAATTTATGACCCAAAATGTGAGGAAATTCGACTATGGATAAAATAGAACGCTATCGACAACTTATCAAACAAATATTGAGCGAACATCAAAAAATATCATCTAATACCGATACAGTCAAATCAGAATTAATTTTAGATAAGGAAAATGACCATTATCAACTAGCTTATGTTGGCTGGCAAGGAGATAAGCGGGTGTTTGGCCCAGTCATGCATTTTGATATTCAAAATGGGAAAATATGGATTCAGTATAACGGTACAGAAGAGTCTGTTGCTGAACGATTGGTTGAGTTAGGTGTACCACCTTCTGATATTGTCATTGGGTTTCATTCTCCTTTTAAACGGCAATTTACTTCTTATGCTGTCGAGTGAATGGTGCGATTAGATCCCCGACTTCTTTAAGAAGTCGGGGATCTATCTCTGGGAAGGGGGCTTAATTGTTATCCAAATCTACTAGCGAACCCCAACAAAACCAGCTTGCTCAATTGCTCTTTGCCCTTGGTCAGTTAATAAAAGATTGGTATATGCATTTCCAATCTGCTGTTCCCGACCTTTATTCTGCTTAATAATCACAAACAAATTAGCAATTATGGGATAGCTGCCATTTTTGACAGCCTGAGTATTTAGCTGGTTGCGCTGACGTGGACATTGCTCAGGCGATACCATAGGTTCCCGATAAGGGGGAATTAGCTGACCAGAAGTGCGACCTAGTGGCAAAGCCTTCACACTACATTGAGGCACTACTGAACGGGCAGAAGCATAATATACAGCACCAGGTATTTTACTGAGTTGGCGCACTGCCTCTGTTGTAGAGTAGACATATTGCACATTAGAGCCAAGTAATTGTCCTTTCAAGTCGTTGTTACTAGATAATATTACTGTATCTGCGTCCTCTGGTCTTTGAGACAAAGGTGTGATGGGTAAGTTTGGCCCACCTACTTGATTCCAGTTAGTAATTCGCCCCGAATAAATCTGCTGCAATTGGTCAATAGTTAAACCTGACACATTTAGTGATGGGTTGACTACCACTGCGATCGCATCCATACCTACCTGACGTTGCTCAAGGGTGAAGCCTCGCTCTTTTGCCATAGCTTGTTCTTCATCTGTAAGGGGACGAGAAGACTGAGCAAAGTCTATTTTCCCATCAAGTAACATCCGAATGCCTGAGCTAGAACCAGGGCTAGCATTAACAGGGTCTACGTAACGTAATTTTAGTTCCGGGCGATCGCTCTGGATCTGAGAATCTACCAATTGCCGGATAGATGCCCAAGCTGTACTTCCTCCGTAGTTAAATGAGGCAGTGGGGACATCTGCAATTGTCTGAAAATTGGATGCAGTATTAGAGACGGTCTTGAAACTTTGATTAGAAGAAGAGTCAACACTATTGCGGGATAATAAATTCGGCTTTAGTAACCACCAAAGCAATCCGCCAATAACCATAAGTGTCAGCACTTTCCCAATAATCAAACCTCTAAGAAAGAGGGCTATTTCACCGTTAATTAAAGCTTTTTTTTGATTTGTATTGTCCATATTTTTAAATATTGTTTATTGTATTTATCTTACAGGAATCTCTAAGTATTTATCCTAGAATAATATTTAGATTCAAAGTGAATATGTAATAGCTAGTTAATAGCTATCTTTATGATTGCTGTTAGATTCTTAACTTTTTATAATGTATGACTCATATTTGATTTTTGAAAAAACTCAGTATGACTCAAAGAGCGTTCTTTACTATTGTTTCTTGCCTATCTAAGCAAATAAATATGGCTACGCCAGGCTGCGCGAACAGAAATCAAAGTTAACTGTTATGGTGAGATTCAGCTTGCTCCTTAGTAGTCTTTGTAATGCTGCAATTGCTTTTACAGACTCCTCTTTTGGCTATTAAGCGATTCACATTAACATTAGTTAACCGTTGCTCAACCAATTTTTCTATAAAATTATTTAATTGAGTGGGTTGATTTGGAGATGATGCACCTGTATTAATAAATGTGTAGATTAAAACTATCACTATCAAACTAGTGGTGGCACCAAGCCCTATTCCTAGTAGCAAAATAAAGTTTCTATAACTGAGCAAATAAGTATCATCAGTGTTTTGGTTGATGCCAACAGATTTTGAGGATTGTGGCAATTCCAGATCGGAATTAAGTGCTTGCAAAGCTTCTGCGGCCGACTGATAACGCTGGTTATAGCGATCGCGAACCATTTTATCTAAAATATTTGCAAGGCTATCACTTACCTGTGCGCGATCGCGCCAGAGAACTTCTCCAGTATTAGGATCTTCTTGTAGTTGTTCAGGTATTAAACCTGTCAAAGCTTGAATGCCAATCATCCCGACTGCATAGATATCGCTGCAAAGTTTTGGCTTTCCCTTAGCCTGTTCGCTAGGCATATAGCCAGGAGTTCCAACAGCAATTGTTAAGCCTGGCACCAAAGCACCAATTTTCTTAATACTCCCAAAGTCAATTAGCACAATCTTTCGATCGGAGTACCGCCGCATTAAATTTTGGGGCTTGATATCCCGGTGAATAATGTCATTTTGGTGGACAAATGCCAGCACTTCCAGGATATCTTTTAATAAGTTTAAGACTGTATTTTCGCTAAGACGCTGACCTGGTAAAATTTCTTGAGTCAATGCATGACCATCAATAAATTCCTGGACTAAATAGAAATCTCCATCTTCATCAAAATGGGCAAACAGTCTCGGAATTTGATCGTGATCGTTGCCTAGTTGGTATAAAACTTCCGCTTCCCGATCGAATAAGCTTTTAGCGATGGGTAGAACAGCAGGATTGGAATCTTTTGGTTTTAAATGTTTGACAACACAATGAGGTTGTCCTGGTAAATCCAGGTCTATGGCTAAGTATGTATCACCAGAACCTCCGCTTCCTAAGTGTTTGATAATCTCAAAGCGATTCCGAAGTGTTTTTCTGGCGAAAGAGTATTTATGATGTCTGTTCCGTCTAGCACTTGCTAACAAGTAAGTATTACCAGATTCTCCGCTTCCCAGCAGTTTGACAGTCTCAGAGCGACTGCGGAGTGTTTTTCTGACTAGAGGGTTCTGGCTCATGTGGCGTATACTACTTGTTAATTTACTGACCATTCAGAGCTTGGGTGAGGGGATGAATACCTGTAGCTATATTCTTGGCATTTGAGGTAGTCAGCTTCTTAGGCAACCTCTGCTTTAGAGCAGTTTTATGGTTAGCCTCTTGAATTGGTTAATTTAATACCTTTATAGGTATCTTACATATAAAATTTGTTTTCGGAATAATTTAGTAATTCTATCACTTAAGTAAATTTAACACCAGTTTATAGTATAGGAATCATATTGGATTTTTGAACAAAATTAGGTATTGTAGGGGAGCCAGTGCGTTGCGGTGAATCCAGCGCTGTAGGCGGGTTTCCCAACCTAGGCGACTGGTGTTAGCGCCGGCGGCGCTATCCGTTGTAGCAACTGGCGTTGTGTTAGAACGAAGTTCGTAACGCACCATTATCGAGGGTTTAGTGCCAGACTCTCCGTTATTTATAACTTTAGGTAGAAGACAATATTCAGGATTTAAGTAACTTATCAAACAGAATTCAGGAGTCAGGAGCTAGAATGGGTCTATTTGCCATCAATGAATTGATTAATAAAAACCTGAAACGGCGTATTTAGGTTAACACACAAAATGATGATTTTGTAAAGTACGTAAGTCCTAGAACTGTATTTACTGTTCATAAAAAAAGCCCCCAATAGGGGGCATATTTGAGTTGTTCGCGTGGAGTAAACAACTAATAATTAATACTCACAGTAGATACAGTAATCCGAACAAAATAATCCAAATCACGTCAACGAAGTGCCAGTAGATTTCGGCTGCTTCAATGCCAAAGTGCTTTTCGTTACTGTAGTGACCCGGAGTGCGCGATCGCCACAACACAGCAACAATTGCCAAAACGCCGATGGTAACGTGTAATCCGTGGAAACCAGTCAAAACGTAAAATGCACTAGCAAATAAATTGGTAGTTAAACCAAATTCTAAATGGGTATATTCATATACTTGACCTACCAAGAAAGTAGCGCCCATGAGAGCAGTAATTGCTAACCAGATTCGCGCACCCCGCGGATCGTTCTTTTTGATAGCAGTGTCAGCATTGTGCATAACAAAACTACTAGAAATTAGATTGATGGTGTTGACTCCAGGTAACAATAGCTCTAATTCTGGAGTTCCTGCTGGCGGCCACACAGGTAAGGTAGCACGGAAAGCCAAGTAAGCTCCGAACAGCCCCATAAAAATCATCCCTTCAGCAATCAGGAAAACATATAGCCCAAACAGGCGATGGTCTGGATGTTCTTCGTGATGACCGACGGACGCTTCCGCCGCGTGATGATGATTAAGTTCGGTTTTAGCTGGGTCAATAGTTTGACTTTGCATGAATTTTTTAAAGGATAAATTGGGGAGTGGGGAAAGAGGCAGAGGGACAAGGGGAGCGGGGAGCAGAGGGAAAGAAATTCCTAGTCCCCAGTCCCCAGTCGCAGTTTATTTGCGGTCTTCGGGATTAGCAGCAACGGCTGGATCGGGTTCTGCTCTTAATACTGAGTTTGGCCCGCCAGACAAGATTGGATTGGGATCGGATAAAGGTACACCTTCGTTAGCCCTTTCTAAACCGTAGTCGTAGGGGCCTGTAGCCAGTACTGGAGTTTGATCAAAATTCTCGATCGCTGGCGGTGAGGTAGTCATCCACTCTAAGGTAAGCGCCCTCCAAGGATTATTACCAGCTTTCTCGCCGTATAACCAACTCCAAATCGCATTGATGATGAAGGGAAATGTCGAAATTGCCAGTATGTAAGAACCATAGGTGCAGATTTCGTTCAATGTGGTGAATTTGGGGTCATATTGAGCGATCCGGCGATTCATGCCCATTAAACCCAGCTTGTGCATGGGTAAGAAGGTCATGTTTAAACCAACAATTGTCAAGGCAAAGTGAACCTTACCCCAAAATTCGTTTACCATCCGTCCCGTCATTTTTGGGAACCAGTGGTAAATAGCGGCAAAAATCCCTAGAACACTACCGCCAAATAGGACATAGTGCAAGTGGGCCACCACAAAATAGGTGTCGTGAACGTGAATGTCAAAGGGCACTGCTGCCAACATTACGCCACTGATCCCACCGATTACAAAGGTGCCGACAAAGCCGATGGCGAACAACATGGCGCTGTTAAGCTGGATTTTCCCACCCCACATAGTTGCTAACCAGCTAAATATTTTAATCCCTGTAGGTACGGCAATGATCATGGTGGTGATCATAAAGAACATCCGCAACCAGCCGGGGATACCACTGGTAAACATGTGGTGCGCCCAAACAATTAGCCCCAAAAAGCTGATGGCTAGAGATGAATAAGCGATCGCTTTATAGCCAAAAATCGGCTTCCGGGAATGGATGGGGATAATTTCTGAAATTGCACCAAAGAAGGGCAAAATCATGATGTAAACGGCTGGGTGGGAGTAAAACCAGAACATGTGCTGGTAAACTACAGGGTCGCCACCGCCAGTTGGGTTAAAAAATGTTGTCCCGGCAATTAAGTCAAAGGAAAGCAGAATCAGACCTGCTGCTAAGACTGGGGTTGATACTAAAACCAGTGACGAAGTAGCGAACATCGCCCAGCAGAACAACGGCATTTTGTGGATGTCCATGCTGGGGATACGCATCTTCAGCAATGTTACTAGGAAATTTATCGACCCCAAAATTGAGGACGTACCTAGCAGCAGGACACTCATAATCCAAATGCCCTCACCCACTTGTCCTGTTACCAAACTCAGGGGAGGGTAGGAAGTCCAACCTGCATCTGGTGCATCGCCTACCAATAAACTGGCGATAAGCAACACACCCGCAGGGGGTATCATCCAAAAAGCAACAGCATTCAGCCGAGGAAATGCCATATCTTTTGCCCCAATCATCAGGGGAATTAGATAGTTAGCAAATCCTGCTCCGGCTGGCACGATCCACAAGAAAATCATGATTGTGGCGTGCAGCGTGAATAGACTGTTGTAGACTTCCGGGGTGACAAAATCTACCTCTGGGGTTCGCAGTTCGGTGCGAACCAAGTCAGCCATTACGCCGCCAATGCAGTAAAAAATAAACGAAGTGACTAGGTATTGAATCCCAATCACCTTATGGTCGGTTTGAAAGCCAAAGAAGTCTTGCCATTTTCTGACCCCTGGTTCCTCAAGAAGGGCAGGGATATTGGCAGTTTCTTGCAACTGAGCTTGTGTCATAGTTGTTAGTCATTGGTCATTAGTCATTAGTCATTAGTCATTGGATTTTGACTAAATAACATAATTGACTAATGGTGAACTTGATGGAGGATTTCTGGTTTAATTCCCATGTCCTTGGTGTAAGGAGCAAGAAAATCATTTGGGGATAAATTCGCTGGGTTAACAGCAACGGCTTGATTTAATGTTTCCTTGCTGGCAACAAGCTGTTCTTGCATCCACTTGTCAAATGCTTCTTCTGACTCAACAACTACTGGCGCTCTCATTGCACCGTGATAGGGGCCACAAAGTTCAGCACAGATCAGGACATAATCTCCTGCTTTTTTGGGGGTGAAGCGAATATTGCTTTGCCTACCGGGGATCGCATCTTGTTTTAGGCGGAACTCTGGCACCCAAAAAGCATGGATGACATCGTTGGCTGTCATATTGATTTCCACTTCTCGCCCGATGGGGACGTGCATTTCACCTGTAGTTATACCAGTTTCAGGATAGGTGAAAATCCAGGCATATTGTAAACCAGTGACGTTGACCTGTAATTGTGCTGGTTTGCCTTGTCTATCAGGACTTTCGCCAATTGTTGGAGCAACACTACCGACACCTGGGGCATTCCGCAGTTGGGGAATTTGGTCAGCATTACGAACTTCTGCCGTAGCCGGATCTTGCATTGCCTCATCAGATTTTTCTTGATTGAGGTTGGGTTCGCTGCTGGGGGGAGTATCGCTTAAAGTTGCAGCCATAGCACTTCCATGCCCTGGCATTTTCATCGACTCCTGATTCATCGGCGCTTCATGGATAGCATGGGGATCAAAACCACCGATTTCGTTGTAAACATCAAAGCTGTAAACAGAAATACCGATAACGATAATTGCTGGGATCGCCGTCCAGAGGATTTCTAGAGGTACATTGCCCTCAACTGGTGGGCCGTCTTCATTGTCACCTGCACGCCGACGGTATTTAAATGCAGAGTAAATTAAAATACCTTCGACCAACAGGAATATACCTGTAGAAACGATCATCATCGCGTTAAACAGACCATCCACCAAGACGGCTTCATCCGTGGCTGCTGCTGGCAACAGACCGTGATTTTGACCGTACCAAAGGCTGGCTAGCGTTAGCACGATGCCAATGAGTAATGTCCAGATTGAACTTGGAATCTTCACGGCTTACTTAATTGAATTTACTACGTTATCTTAAAGCTGCCCACTTACTAAGGTAGTCTAGGCTGGAAGGTATAGAGTCCAGAGGTCTGAAATTTTTATTAATTTTTTTAACTATTTTACTAATTTTGGGTACAAGGTGACTATTGGAGGCAAGAAGTAGAAGTAACCCTGATGCAGTTAAAAGCGTGGGATTGAAGCACTGGGTTTTATACCCAAAACTAAAGTTAAATTTTTCATTCATAATTATTTCCTCCTGCCCTCTGCCGATGCTCGCGGACTAGCCCCAAGCGCACTCCTGCAAAGAAGCAAGCTACGCCTAGGTCTCTAAGAGTTGCTATACCGCAGGCTTTATGCTGCGCCATTTTGCCTTCTTTCAAAAGTAGATAGAAATCAGTGGAAAAATTTAAGGAAAAATTTAGAATGTTTAAATTAATTGCGAGCGATCAATTTTTCACATCTTGAAAAATACCTAAAGCTTCAGGCAAAACCTTCCTGGAGTGATTCAAAGTATAAGTGAGTGCTAATCTATAAACCCTGAGCCTATACGCTAGGGTGAAGATACGACGCTAAAAGAAAATTGAAAATTTTAACAGATCCACCAAGAGCGGGCAGAAAGTATCCTTCATGAGCGAATTTGTCCTACAACAACAAAATGAAGCGGCAGTTGAGCAGCAAAAGCCCAAGGAAATGATTCGGCGCTTGGTGTGGAAAATATGCATAGCCACCTTAATTTTGATGGCAATAGGCAGTGCCACCCGCGTGATGAATGCTGGACTTGCTTGCCCAGACTGGCCCTTATGCTATGGCGAACTCGTACCAGCCAAGCAAATGAATCTCCAGGTATTCCTAGAGTGGTTTCACAGATTGGATGCAGCTTTAATTGGTGTAAGCGCGATCGCACTCTTCGGCTTATCCTGGTGGCATCGTCGTTTCTTACCCTCTTGGCTACCTTGGGCATCCACATTCGCCCTGTTTTTAATCGTCTTTCAAGGCATCTTGGGAGGACTTACCGTTACCGAACTGTTGCGGTTTGATATCGTTACCGCTCATTTAGGAACGGCGCTGTTATTTTTTAGCACCCTCCTAATTATCGGCACAGCACTCACGCCCTATCAGGGAAATGGAACCGTTGGTAAGTTGCCTTGGGTAGGTTTAACTGCTGCTGTTCTGGTTTACCTGCAAAGTCTCTTGGGTGCTTTGGTAGGCTCTCGCTGGGCGCTACACCAATGCTTAGGCGGTTCTCAACTTTGTACTGTGATGTACAGCCATATTGCTGGTTTGGTGCCGCCAACAGTGGCAATCTTGGCAATGGTATTTATCTGTTGGCGGACACCAGCACTACATCCAGCCTTACGGCGACTGGCAAATATCGCTGGTGGGTTGTTGACATTACAAATCTTGTTGGGATTCGCCACTTTCAAATTACATCTCCAAGTCGAGCCTCTCACTGTCTCTCATCAAGCTATAGGAGCAGCTTTGCTGGGTACTTTGGTGGCTTTCACAGTTCTTGCAATGCGTGATTCAAGTGGTGAGTCACGAGTGCTGTTAGCGGAAGCGGGGCGTTTAGCCCGTGTTGAGTAGGGAATGGGGCATTGGGCAATAATTAATAGTTCTTCTCCCCCTGCCTCCCC
>NZ_NOLK01000087.1:0-31989 GCF_002245985.1 Nostoc sp. 'Peltigera membranacea cyanobiont' 232 | reverse complement strand
AGGGAACTCCAAAAAATAAATTATTCAATTTGTCTACTCAACTAGACTTCTTTCTTCCTTGTCTCCCTTGTCTTCCTTGTCCCCCTTGTCCCTCTGCGACGGAATATTTTTTTACTTGGAAATCCCTTATAACGCCATCTGACTCCAATTCATACTGTTAGCGGATAGCTAAGGTTTAGCCCATTCTGACTCCTGAGTTCGGAATTCTTCCTTACAGAATTTCCCAAGCTGTTCCTTTATAACCGTATTGAAAAATTTCTGGATGCAAAATTTCTGCCAAGATTTCTAGAGAATCTACCAGTCTCGGCCCTGGACGATTAAAATAAGAATTGCCATCAGTAATGTACACCCTACCGGCTTGCGTAGCGTGGAGTTTTTCCCACTCTGGACGTTGAGTTAACAAATTAGCTTCTTGGCGAGTGCGATTTAAATCAAAGCCACAAGGCATAAAAACAATTACATCTGGATTAGTTGTTAATAGTGTCTCCCACGACAAGATAGGAGAAGGCTGACCTGTAACACAAAATAGAGAATGTCCTCCTGCCAAGTTAACTAATTCAGGAATCCAATTAGCCGCGACCATCAAAGGATCAGTCCACTCAATACAGGCGACAGTAGGCTGTTCGTGTAAAGAAAGTCCTTGGATTCTTTGCTGACAAATTTTTACACGAGCTTCTAAATTTTCTAAGACTTTTACCGAGTCTACCTCGAAGGTATTACCAACTCGCTCAATATCAGCCCAAACATCTTTGAGAATATTGGGTTGTAAAGAAATAATCTGCGGTTTACTGTCAATAAGCGTAGCAACTGCCTTTTCAACTTCGTGTAAACTGACAGCACAAACATCGCACTGGTCTTGAGTGAGAATGTGGGTAGGCTGCAACTGCTCTAAAACATCTGTTTTGATTTCATAAATACTGAGAGCAGATTGCAATAAATTATTTACATCGTCGTGAATTTGGCTGCTGGAGGCATTAGAGTCTAAGCGGGCTTGGGTACAAATGGGGCGATTAAGGATTTCTGGAGGGTAATCGCATTCGTGCGATCGCCCCACAATAGCATTAACCAACCCTAGTGCCGCTAAAATCTCTGTTCCACCGGGAATCAGGGAAACTATTCTTAAATTACTATCCGTCATCGCTCCACCTCCATAAAAGCTGCTGTCAGCTTAATATTCGCAAAATTTGAGTAATTAAGTATCTTTCTCCAGGAGAATCAATGGTGTTTTGGTAGTCATACCAATTATCTGTGAGATTGCTGTGTAACAAGGGAGGGGGGCTTAAGCATATTGTTTGATTTTTTGCTATCTCTATGGCATAATTACTTAGTAAAATAATTTTTAAATGTTAGTTATACTTAGTAATAATCACTCACGTAAAGTATTAAAATTAACTATGGTAATCATATTTGATTTATGAGAATTGAAAGTGACAGATCCCCTACTTTTCAAAGAAGTTGAGGATTTTATCTCTCAGGAACGATCTAGGATTGCTATAGCAAAATCTAGTTTGAAACACGTTATTCAGAATAAGAAGATTTGATGAAACAAAATATTTTCTCCGGTTATGAAAAACCATATTAAGGAATTGTATTTATACAAAGATAGTTCTACTTTTTCCGTAGAACTATAAGGTAAAATTATTTCTTCTTGAGGTCAAGTAATGCAGGTGGTGTCAACTAGAGATATTACAGAGCAAAAGTACGCCCAAGAGGCTTTACAAATTAGAGAAAATAGTCGGCGAAAACAAAGCCAAACACTGGTGCAACTGGCAAGAAGCAAGACTTTTCAACAAGGAAATCTCAATGCAGTATTAAGAGAGATTACAGAAACTGCGGCTCAGACGCTCTTAGTAAAGCGAGTCGGGGTGTGGTTATATAATGAAGAACGCTCAAAAATTGAATGTATTGACTTATACGACATAAGCACTAAAGAGCATAGCTTTGGTAACTCGCTTTCACAAGAAAATTATCCAGCTTATTTCCAGGCTTTAGAAGAGGAACGCACCATTGCCGCAGATGATGCCAGAAACGATACAAGAACCCAAGAATTATCCGAGTCTTATCTTTCTGTTTTGGGCATCACATCCGTGCTAGATGCAGCAATTTGGCTAGAGGGTCGTTTAGTAGGCGTAGTCTGCCACGAACACATAGGCGAAAGTCGCCAATGGACTTCAGAAGAAGAGACTTTTGCTGGCTCAATAGCAGATTTCGTGACCTTGGCTATAGAAGCAAGCGAGCGAAATATTGTACAGGAAGCACTGCGACAGAGTGAGGCGCAATTCCGAGCGATTTTTGAGCGTTCTTCTATCGGTATTGGACTTATAGATATGAAAGCCCAGATAGTCGATACCAATCCGGTACTGTGTGAGATTTTAGGATACAGCCGAGAAGAACTATATGGCAAGCGCTTTACAGATTACATTTCTATACAAAAGGGGGATTTAAAACTTTACAAACAACTAATGTCAGGAATTCGTACAAACTCAGCGAAAACTTCCAAGTTAGGCTTCCAATCCTCCAAACATCAGGAACAGTTTGTAGAAAGACATCACATTGAGATGGAAAGACGCTGCCTGCATCAAAATGGTAGCTTAGTTTGGACTCATATCTCTGTTTCTGTTATACCAGACAGCAATGGTGAACCTGAGTTTTTTCTAGCGATGATTGAGGATATTACTGAACGCAAGGAAACAGAGTTGAAACTGCGTGCCTCTCAAGAAGCAGCAGAAACTGCAAGTCGGGCAAAAAGTGAATTTTTAGCAACCATGAGCCATGAGTTGCGGACACCTCTGAATGCGATTATGGGCTTGTCACAACTACTGCAACAAGAAATAGTTGGCTCTCTCAATGAAAAACAGAACGAATATGTAAGTTGTATATATAGTAGTGGTGAGCATTTGCTGGCAATGATTAACGATATCCTTGATTTATCTAAGGTAGAAGCAGGTAAAGAGGAATTGTTACTGTCACCTTTGCCAGTGTCAGATTTATGTAATTATGCCATCTGGACGGTGCGCGATCGCGCCGCAGAAAAGGGGTTACAACTTACCTGTAAAATTGATCTCCCAGAAAATATTTGTATTGCTGATGAGCGGCGCAGCAAGCAAATGCTACTAAATTTGCTCACCAATGCGATTAAATTCACTCCAGTCGGCAATATATCCCTAGTAGTGAAAAAAGTACCATCAGGAATAACCTTTACAGTTTCAGATACTGGAATTGGTATAGAACCAAGTCAGTTTCAATTTATATTTGAACCATTTAAACAGCTTGACAGTAGCTTAAATCGGCAGTACGAAGGCACTGGTTTGGGTTTAGCTTTAACACGCAAATTAGCGCGTTTGCATGGTGGCGATGTTACCTTTACATCTATTTTGGGAAAGGGTAGTCAGTTCACTCTATTTCTACCAAATCCAGTGCTTTCAGAAGCTGGGGACGATGAAGAAGATGAAGAATTTCAAATCAACCAAACACCACTTTAGATATTAGGCGATCGCATTCATATTTTTAGTCCTTCAATAGTTACAAACAAGGCGTTGATAGTCTTTATGACTTCAGCGCAACTAATGAAGTTATTCAAGTATCAGCTACTGGTTTTGGTGGGGGATTATCAGCAGGTTTACTCTCTAGTAGTCAGTTTACCCTTGGAACATCTGCAACCACTAGTACTCAACGATTTATCTATGATGATACTACAGGTGCATTGTACTTCGATCGAGATGGCAGTAAGGGTGCTTTCACTCAGGTAAAATTTGCACAACTGTTAGGTGGAGTGTCACTAACCGAAAACAATTTTCATGTAATTGCTTAATCGTAATTCGTAATTACTAATAACACTTGATATCTTGTTATCGCTACCGCTACGCTTATGTAATTCGTAATTCCATAGGGGTTGAAATCCCCGTCACAAAACATAATTACGTTAGCGTAGCGGTAACAAGTCTGCGTACATTTTCTTTATGAGATGCTCCGCGAAGGCGGAAGCAAGGGGGAGCATCCCAATTTTGCCAAAATAAAATTTGTAGTTGGAGCATCTTGCTCCCTAATGTCCAGGAAGCGGGCTAGAAGCCCGCACTACCAAAAAATAAATTTACACATTTGGGATGCTCCCAAAGCAAGGTACGTATAGCATCTCATAGAGAGCGTTATTACGAATTACGAACTACAAATTGTTTAATCTGCACCTTCAATTGGTGCAAAACCTTGGCGCTGAATATTTTCTGTTACCGCGCGTGGTTCCAAGAATTGCAGGAGGTAATCAGGCCCGCCTGCTTTAGAACCTACTCCAGAAAGTTTGAATCCACCAAAGGGTTGCCGTCCAACGATCGCTCCGGTAATATTGCGGTTGATGTACAAATTCCCGACTTCAAACTCTGTCTGCGCCTGCTGAATATGCGAAGGCGTTCGAGAATAAAGTCCGCCAGTTAAGGCGTAGTTTGTCCCGTTGGCGACTGCTAAGGCTTCCTGGAAATCTTTTACCCGAATTACCGCCAGCACAGGGCCAAAAATTTCTTCCTGCGAAATTACGGCATTTGGCGAGACTTCACTAAAAATCACAGGGCCGATAAAATATCCTTGTTCGGGTGCTGGTAATTCTAAAGCTAATTGTGCTTCTGCCTTACCCTTCTCAATATACTCGCGGATGCGATCGCGGGCATTAGCATCAATTACTGGCCCAACTTGGGTACTAGGTAACTCTGCTTCCCCAATGTTCAAGGATTTTGTTGCTTCTACCAACCGTTGTACAAAGGCTTCATAAATTGGTTCCAGCACAATCACCCTGGAAGCAGCAGAACATTTTTGTCCGCTATAACCAAAAGCCGACTGCACTACACCCACAACTGCTTGGTCTAAATCAGCACTTCCATCGACAATAATGGCGTTTTTACCACCCATTTCCGCAATCACCCGTTTCATGTGCTTCTGTCCGGGTTTCAATATTGCCGCCTCTGCGTAAATTCTACAACCAACTTCCTGAGAACCAGTAAAAGCAATTACATGAGTATCTGGATGATTTACCAAATAAGCGCCAACTTGCGAACCCTTACCCGGTACGTATTGAAATACACCTTTGGGAAAACCAGCATCTACCAAGATTTCTGTCAGTTTCGCTGCAATTACAGAAGACGTTTCAGCCGGCTTGAGGAGAGTGCAATTGCCTGAAACCAAAGCTGCAACAGTCATTCCACATGCGATCGCTAGGGGGAAATTCCAGGGAGAAATTACTACAACAATTCCCCGTGGATGGTAGATATAACGATTAGTTTCACCAGCAAGGTCATAATTGACACCTTTGTCTAGCCGTTCTATCTCATCAGCGTAGTAGCGACAAAAGTCTATCGCTTCCGAAACCTCACCATCAGCTTCCTTAACTGGTTTCCCAACTTCCAAAACTATCCAAGCTGAAAGTTCGGCGCGGCGTTCTTCCATCAAATCACCCGCTTTCCGCAAAATATCAGCGCGTTGTTTCGCGGGTGTTTTCCTCCACCCAGGAAACGCTGCTTTGGCTGCTTGCATCGCTTGTTCAGCCTGTTCAACACTAATCAACCCAACTTTACCAACTACCTCACTGAAATTAGAAGGATTGAGAGAATCAACAAATTCTGGCGGATTAACATATTCTCCATTAATCAACGGCAAATAAGTTTTACCAAGTTGTTGACGAACGCTTTGGAAAGCTTTCGCCGCTTGCTTTCTCACCTCTTCCACCGCATAATCTGTATCAGCAGCACCAAGGAAATGAGAGTTAGGAGTTAAAGATTTCTTTTCTTCTTTGACAATTGGCGGCGCTAATAACTCTTCAATTGGTCGATTTTCGAGATTTTGCCGTAAAAATGAACTATTAGCGGTATTTTCTAACAATCGGCGAATTAGATACGCCATTCCAGGTAATAACTCACCGTAGGGACAGTAAACTCTGACTCGATAACCCTTGTCAACCAAAGCTTTTGCAACTTTATCACCCATACCGTAGAGGACTTGTAATTCAAAGCGACGGCGGGGGACATTTAAACTTTCAGCTATAGCAATGGCGCGAGAGTGCGATCGCACATTATGGCTACCAATGGCAGAATACACATATTGATGATTTTCTAGCAATAACTGAGTGATGGTTTCAAAGTTAGCATCAGTTGCGGCTTTCTCGTTGTAAACTGGCTGTGGCCAATGCTTTTGGGCTGCTTTGATAGTTTCTTGATCCCAATATGCACCTTTCACCAAGCGGATTGTCAGAGGATAACCGCGTTCTTTCAACCAAGAAATTACGTCTTTGGTATCTTGCTCGCTATCACGCAGATATGCTTGAATTGTCATGCCGATATCTGTGCGTTGCCGAAATTCTTCTTCTAGTAAGAGTTTTTTCAGGATGCTGAGAGTTATGTCCTTATAAGCATACTGTTCCATATCAAAATGCACAGCTGCGCCCAACTCTTTAGCACGACGTAAAAGAGTCCGAATGCGATCGCTAACTCTCTCCTCACTACCTTTAGCATCTAAAGGGTCAAATTGGGAATAAAACGCCGTTAACTTCACAGAAACCTGAACTTTTGGGATTACTTCGCCATCAGCCTCATCAATAGCTGGGATAGCTGCCCAATTTTTCGATGCTTCCACCAATTGTTGCATTAATTCTAGATAGCGTTCTAGATAAGACTGCGCTTCGGCTTCGGTAATCACCGCCTCACCAAGTAAATCAATGGTGAAAGCCATTTTTTCTTTTCTCAGTCGTTCAACTGTTTTGATGACTTGTTTAATATTTTCCCCAGAAATATATTTGTGGGCAAGAGTTTCAACAGCTGTACCAACAGTTGTAGCAGCAACTTGTCCGGGCATCGAGTCGGGATTAGCAAAGTTTAGCATTCCCTTCAAAGCTGTCGGTAATTCTACAGACTCATCACCTAAATATTCTTGTAAATGTGAGGCAATTTCTGATTTACTGTGCAAAGCAGGTAGCGTATCTATAAAGCGAAATAGTTGCACCCGTAACCCAGGATTACTCATTGCCCAAGCTAGTAATTTATCATCCCAGCGCATTTGATCGCGCAGGGAAGAAAAAAACGAACGATTTTCCTGCGTTGCTGCGAGAAGTTGTTTAGCAATTTCTTGGGTTTTAGCTTCGTAGGTGCTTGTTTGTACTTGTAATACCACTGATAATAAACTCCGTTAATTTAGGCAAGGCTTTTTGTATAAAGCCTATGTCTTCTATTTTGACTCTTTCATTTAGCTGTCACCATGATGCTGAATTCGTAATTCGTAATTCGTAATTCGTAATTCTTATATCGTAAGGATTTCATGGATTTGGAATTATTCACTTTCGCTGTGCTAGAGACTTGCAATTAAAAAATATTCCATCGTAGAGGTATTGTGCTTCTACGATGGATGTGGGTTAAATATATGAAAACTGCTGTAAACTCTATTATGACAACGCGCTTAATAACGCCTGCTTAAACTCAGCTGCACTCTTAAAGTGGATTTCTGGCTTATCAACTAAGACCAAATCAATCACCTGTGCTAGTGGTTGCCTAATTATCGCATCTCGTTCCCGAATTGGTATAGGTTCATTTTGTAAAACTGCCAGAAAGGGATCGCCTGTGAAGTTGCGGGGGAAACTACCTGTTAGCATATTGTAGAGACAAGCCGCAACTGCCCAAATATCTACCTCCGGCTGGGCATATTTAAAGTTAAGCACCTGCTGTCGAGGCATAAAAACGGGAGTACCAGCTTGAGTACCAGTCAAAGTTTGACCGCTTAAACCTGCCAAGTCAAATGCCTTAGATAAACCGTAATCACCGATTTTAGCAACCAGTTTTCCATCAATATTAGTCAGGAAGATATTACTCGGTTTGAGGTCGCGGTGGACTATACCTTTACCTTTGCCAAACTTCCCATCAGCCAGTTTGACATAAGGAATTTCAACATTGTGGGCATATTGCAAACCATCTAAAATTTGGAGAATAATCGGTACAGCAATATCAATAGACAATCGCCCACCCAGTTGCTGCATGAAATCCCATACAGTACCGCCCTCACAACCATGCCCCAGAGTCCATCTTCTTGGATAACTTCATAGACTTGGACAATATGGGTATGAGTACATCTGGCTAACCGCAGCGCTTCATTGACAAATTTTACCTGTCGCTGCTGAAAGTCCTCTTTACTTTGTTGAATATGGTTAAGGGTTTTGATAACGACTACTTTACCTGTAGGCTGTTCTATGGCGCTATAGGTGACACCATAGCCACCGCCACCAAGGACTTTTTGTATAATGAATCTTCCGTTGTCTAGATTTTGATTGAGCGTCCAAAGTTTCATTGATTTATATATTGTAAATATATCCGCGCGATCGCACGCATAATCGCTTTTCGCTTGTGGGAAGGGAAAATTCTCCCTCTTTGTACCAACAGAGTCAGAAGGTGAGGTTGTACCTCAAGTCTTCTACTGCTGTTTTAACAGGATGTACTTGTTTTTTCCAATACTAAGAATGGGTATACTCACTCTATGCCTACAGAAAACTTTATGGATATTTTATTTTCTAACTGGCAACACACACTCAAACCCTTTTGTGTTGACCAGATAGCGGCTGAAAAAGCCTTTAATTCCTTGGTTGAAGCTTACTCTACCCCCGATCGCTACTACCATACACTCAAACACATCGATCGCGTCCTCAGCACAGTTCAGATTTTGCAAGGCTACACCAATAACCTAGCTGCTGTTCAACTAGCTACCTGGTTTCACGATGTAGTGTATGACACTAAAGCTCAACATAATGAAGAACGAAGCGCAGACTATGCTTTTGAATTGCTAAGTAATTTAGGTATTCCAGAAAGTATTATAACTACTGTCACCCGTCTCATTCTAAACACTAAAGATCACCAAGCTGCGGTGAATGACTATGATAGCCAAGTTCTACTTGATGCAGATTTAGCGATTTTGGCTGCTAACTCAGTGGATTATTTAGAATACGCCCATGCTATTCGCCAGGAATATGGCTGGCTTCTAGAGAAGGACTATATCACAGGTCGTCAGCAGGTTTTAGAACGATTTTTACAGCGATCGCGCATTTATCATACGCCTTTAATGTTAGAGTTCGCCGAACCCTGTGCCCGTGGCAATATCCAGGCAGAAATTAAGTCGTTGGGTTAAAGATATGGTACTAAATACAATCGTGTGGTGACAATATTTCCATGTTATGGGATTCCTATTTCAGATTATCAATAGTACCTAAACTTTCACCCATTTCAATACTTCCGGGTCTTTGTTATAGCGGTATGTCACGCCATCCTTAGTAGTGATGGACTTACCAAGGCTTGCCTTGCTTCTAATAGTGGTAATAGAATAGTCTGTTAATGAGTTAATCTGTTGATGAGAAAACCCTTGAATTGTGGTTGTTTCTGGTTTTGTTGAGAGTTCACATTTAGGGGAAGTATCTATTGTGATTTGAGGCTTTTCAGGTGAAGTAATGACAATTGTTTTTTGTAGTTGATAATCCTTTACAGAAAGGAGTTGCCAACTAGAATCTTCTGAAAGTTCCAAAACCCATTGATGATAATTAAATAAACTCTCCCGATGTCCAACACTGATAAAAGTTGTTTTAGTTTGTTGTAATTGGTTATATAGATTATCTTCGTTATTCAAATCTAAAGCACTCGTTGCTTCATCTAATATAGTGAAACTAGGATGTGTAATTAATAGTCTTGCAAAAGCTAAACGTTGTTGTTCTCCCAAGGATAATATATTTTCCCAAGGAACTTCTGTGTCAAAACCATTCACGCGGGTAAGCAAGTTTTGCAAATTAACTTGTTGCAAAATGTCTTCCAGTTCGCGATCGCTCATTTTCCTGACTGTATGCGGATAGAGTAACTGTTCGCGCAAAGTCCCTAAAATTATATAAGGACGTTGGGGCAGAAATAAGACATCTTCTCGGGGAGGACGCACCAGACGACCAGTTCCCGCGTTCCATAAACCAGCGATCGCTCTCAATAGAGAACTTTTACCTCGACCACTCGGCCCAACAATCAATAAACCTTCTCCTGGCTGAACAGACAGTGATAAATCTTCGACGATTGTCTGCTCATAGTTTGGCGTTTGTAAGGTGACATGCTCGAAAGCCAGATGATTTTCTTCTATTGTTTTAATAGTACTGACATTCTCTGGTTGTTTTGTCACTTCTTCTAAGCCATCTGACAACTTAGATAAACGCTCAACATAACTAGAAAATCTTCCAGATGCTCCAAATTCACTTATTAATTGTCCCAGAGCATTAGAAAACATAAAGCAAGCTAAACTAATCTGGCTAATTTCTCCAAAATCAATCTTATCTTGAATAAATAAGGGTGTAAGGATAAACATCGAAAACACAGTAATAGCAGACTGGTATCCTCTATTAAAAACATCCTGACCTATCTCCCAATTCAGCCTCCGCTCTGTATTTTTTTCGATCTTACTAAATCTGCGTTGAATTATATTTGCTTCTTGGTTTTCTCCATCAAAAAAAGCTATCGATTCAGCATGATTCCGAACATGAGTCAGTGCATAATTATAGTCAGCTTTAACTTGAAATTCCTCTTGATTAATTTTATTTGCTTGTTGATTCAAATAAATAGCAATTAAATTACCTATTATTGTATAAATAACTAGCAGAATTGCAATCTGTTGGGAAATAGTCCAAATAATTATTAAAAAGCTGATAAGTTGTAAGGTTTTTTCTAAGAAAGTGACTGAAAAATTGAGAGCATTACTGGTAATGGGTTCGATTTCTTGGGAGAGACGTTGATCTGGGTTATCAATATCGGATTTAAAATTTATTTTATAATAGGCACGATTCCTAAAATACTTTTCTAAAATGTGATTATTTAGCCATTTATACCAATCAAGAGCAATCTTTTTTCTGACAAATTTAGAAGATGCTATCAAAAGTGTTTCCACAACGAGAACAAGCATAGAAATCCATAATGTACCCAGATATTTAGAAATATCTTTTTCTTCAATGACGATATTGAGTACATAGCGATTTAAGAAGCTGCTTGAGGCCGTTACGCCCACAAGGGCAATTATTAATAAAATTAAGAGAATGAGCATTCCCCAGGCGCGAATCACATCTGAAAATACTCTGCCTTCTGGCTCTGTTGGATACCAGTAACACCCAGCGATCGCTCTCACATCCTCCCAAAATAGAGTAAAAGCTGTAAGAGGATTAGTTGAGGGTCGATCGCGAAAAACTTGAGCTTGCATATCTGAAAAATATAGTGGTTATTATCTGAGTTAAATAATCGCTTAACTTAATGCCATTGAAATCGAACTATCGTGACGACGATTTCAAATTGTTTTGGGATCTGAACCTCTTTATAATCAGTCAGCATTTCTTGGCAAAGTTGATTTTTTAGTTTGAGTTTTAGATCCTCTGTAATCGGTAAATCTTTAATTTCATTAATCAGAAAATTTACAGATTCGGTTTTGCTCCGTTCTACATAGATGGCCTTAAGAATAACTTCAATTCCATATCCCGCGACAATATCCCCCACAACGGTTATTAGACCAAACAAAGCCATAGCTCCTACGATGCCAAACGGCCCTCCTAACATTGTCAGAGTGGCTGTTACGGCGGCGGAACTACCCCCTGATGCGGCTGTTAGAACCACAAGAATTACGCCAGGAAGGCCCAGACCAGCCAGTTTTTTAACAATTTCGTCCATTATAATTACCTAAAATCCTGACACTTTTGATTAAAACATTATTTCTGAGTTCAAATAACTGAAGCAGAGAAAAAAAGGCGCATTCAACAATACGGTTCGGATAAGATCCCCTTTTTAAGGGGGTAAAGATTCAGAGAAGCCACCCAATTTATCGGGGGGTTGGGGGGATATCCGAGAGACAAACATGTTAACCGAACCTTATTGGTGCATCCAATTCCAAAAAAATTTAAAGCGATTCACAAGAAAATCCCACTACCAAATATTAAAAGAGGTAGGGGATGTAGACGCGCCTTCTGCGGCTATTGTGCGAGTAATCCAACGGAGTACTTGCAGGGTGAGAGATAAGAAAATAGGAAATAATTTTAACAATGCCCTAATTTTTATTAGTCAGCAGAATTTCAGCGATCGCACTAGAAATTGGGTAATGTGGTGAATATATCTCCATCCAGAAAAACTCCCCAACTGGGTTAACCTCAAGGAATACGTGCTGGCCATCGGGTGTGACGATGATATCGATCGCGCCATAGTTTAAGCCAAAATGAGCCATGATATTGAGCAGCTTTTTCTCAATATCTTCGGGCAATTTGTAGGGTTGCCAATTCTCAGCTAAAGCTTTCCCCTCTTTGCGCCAATCAAAAGTAGATCCGTCCAAACTCTGCGAGTCTACGGCGGCTGTAAATACGCGGTGTCCAACAATAGTTGTCCGTAACTCCAGCGCTTTTGGTACGTTTTCCTGAAATGTCATCGGACAAAAACGCAGTCCTTCCAGATTCTCCAGATCCTTATCTGTAACTGGACTGGTGAACACAACGTTTTCTCGCCCCTGCTCGTCATAGATGGCAAAGGAAGAAAGCATCTTGGTGACTATACCTTGTTTACACTCTTGAGCAAATTGTTTTACTGCTTCTGGATTATTTGAAGTCAGAGTGCGTGGGGTAATAAGTCCAACTTTCTGTGCAATTTGTAGTTGTAGTTGTTTATTATTGGCTACATCAACATTTGACATTTTATCAAAGTGAAATCCTTGAAGACCGGCAATCATCCCCCTGACAGTGCGGCGAGTTTCTTCAATTGAAGCGTCTCTAAATTGCTTGTCCATCGTTTTGGGAATTTTTGCCCCGTAGCGCATCCGCCGATACCAAACTGAGGACACCTCACTCAAATCAAGCTTTTGTTCGCCATCAGTAATAATTACCCGCTCAGAATCACCTTGGTAAATATCCAACTTCACTTCGGTGGGATATCTATCTGTGTCAAAACGAAACGCTTTTTCTCCTCTAGCTTCAATTTCTTTGATTACTAGAGGAATGCTTTCGTTGTCTTCGCTAAAAGTTATTATTAATACTGTCATAGAAAATTTTTCACTAAAGTGCTTGCTACTGTGAGAAGTTGGTAGTAGCTTAAGATAAGGACTAAAGTCCTCACTACAAGCCTTCTCGTGCTTTCTAGGAAATAAGAGTATCTGCGATCGCACTGGAAATCGGCAAGTCTAAATCTTTCTCCAGCATTCCCCACTCTCCTATCGGGTTAACTTCCAAAAAGACATATTCTCCTGATGGGGTGACAATAAAATCTAACGCTCCAAACAATAGCCCAAATTTACCCATAAAGGCTTGCAGACGACGCACTACCTCATCAGGAAGCTGGTGATGTTGCCATGCGCCAACCTCAACCCCAGGTTTACGCCAATCAACTTTGTCTGCTGCATAAACAGATGCTTCTAGCGCTCCCACAAATACATGGCCATTTACATACACCACCCGCAATTCCGACTGTTTAGGAATTTGTTCTTGAAACACCATTGGGCAATACCGCAGTGACTCCGCATCCTGCAAATCTTCCTCTTTAACCGTGCTGGTGTAAAGAAAGAACGAGGAGTTAGCTTCCATACTGCGGGAAAGAGCAGTTAATAACTTGCTCACCATCTTTCCGTTGACTTGCTGGAAAAACTCTCGTGCTGACTCAGCTTTGTTGGTAACAAGAGTCTGAGGGATGGTAAAACCTACCTCAGAAGCAACTCGCAGTTGGCGCAGCTTATTATGTGCAGTATTTATTCGCTCTAAATCGTCTACCCAACGAGCATCTTTGAGGCTGTCCCAAAAACCGTCTAAGGTTGCTTGTGATTCTCTAATACAGGCTTCTCGGAACTTTGGAGCTAATTCTTCACTCAGTTTTGGCTCCCAAATGCGCCGCATCCATACAGCTTGTACCTGCTCCGTGCCGATCGAGTGGTTGCCATATTCTAAGCTATGATAGCTTTTGGACTTGTCAAAGCGTGCTGTTAACTGCACTTCTAAGGGAAACTTATCAGTATCAAGGCGGAATGGTTTTGCCCCTTTTTTTGACAAGGCTTCTGCCACTCTATCTATTGTAAAGAAATCACCACTGTGGGTGATTAATAAAACAACGTCACGCGACAGGTGCATAAAAAATTTCTTGCTTTAATTTTAGGAGCTAGATGTTAAAAACTACCTAAAAAATTTTTTGTTTAGATCCTCGACTTATTTAAGAAGTAGAGGATCTAAAGTCGCCACAATATAATGGATAAGTAAGTCGGTGAGAAAAATTCAATGTATATGAAGAAATATAAATTAGCTGTAGGGTGTGTTATGCCGTAGGCTAACGCACCTGAGATTGTTGACGGTGCGTTGCGCTCTGCGACAACACACCCTACATTAAAATTCCTTAACATAGCTGGAAATATTTGCACCGACTTACTTACCTTAATTTTGAAGCCATTAATTTTTCAGGAGTGCTATCAGTTATTTGATAACTCCTATTCCTAGAATTTTAGATGGCTCTAACTAAATTTAGCGATCTTCCCAATCGGAAGGATACTTGAAAGTATAGATTGGGGGAGGATTATCATTTGGTTTCTCTGGAGGCTTTTCTTCCACTAAAAAGCGGGCGAAAAATGGTACTGCTTGGATATCTAAATTGCTAGACATGGGATTTTCTCTTTAGTTTGCTAATAACGAGTAGTTTTCAGTTATCAAAGAACTGAAAACTACTCCTTTAATTGCCAATGACGCTAAGGCATCAAGTAAAAATAAGTAGTGCGAGCATCTTGCTCGCGCGGGCATCTTGCTCGCACTACAAATATTAAATTGTTCAACTTATTTTTACACGACTCGTAACTACATTTAGCGATCTTCCAATGGGAAGGATATTTAAAATTACTTGGAAGCAGTATCTGGCTGTTCAGATTGCTCTTCCAAGATGCGAGTGAAGAATCGCACTGCTTGGATATCAGATGCTTTCTACTGTATTTGTAGGCATTGCTATTTTCCAAAGGAAAATTTATTTTAGCAATTTATTTAATATATATCAGTAATTTAATATGGCCACAAGGACAGTTAAGACAGTTAAGACAAAAGTGAATTAATTATCCAAATTTAGACTGAACTTTTCCCAAAAAAAAAGAGCTAACTTCGATCCAGAGCGACTTTTAAAGTTTTGTTAAGGCTTGAACCTCTCTAACCCTCCTTAAAAAGAAGGGAATTAGAGCAAGTTTTGGAAAGGGAATTTACTCCCGTGTTAGCGTAGCGGTAGCAACGTAAATCATCTCTAAGATAATTTTTGAATTGCTTAACGCCTACCACCACCACGATGAGGCACTTCAACTTCAGTTTCTTGTAGCTTTCTTTTTGGTGGAAAGACTTCTTGATGTTGTTGCTGCTGAATTTTTTCTTGTGCAAACTTGACACGGGTACGAACTCCGAGATCGGCATCTGTATCGAGCATTTGCTGAAGTTGATTTGTAATTCGTGATGCTTGATCTGGTAAAGTGGCTGCGTTGTTTACCGCCGCAGGTATCGCAATGGCTAATGTTTCTAAACTCGTCACTGCTGCATAGCGCACTACCCATTCTGGATCTTGAGAAATTAATAATAGCGCCTCTAATACCTGAGTCTGAACAGATTCTACTTTCTCAGGTGGTAATTGATGCCAGCGCAAAGTACCTAATCCTCTAGCCGCTGCCCGGCGCACACTTAAGGAAAAATCGGTTTTTGCTGCCTCTAACAAGGTATCCAGTGCCCGGACATCGCCAATTCCGGCTAAGGCACGAAGTGCCCAAGCCCTAGCACCATAGTTGTAGTCATCAATTAGTTCCAATAGTGGCGATACTGCGGCTTCCCCGATCGCAATTAGTCCATCTACCGCCGCTACCGCCGCCCCTGGATTGTTGTAGCCCAAAGCTGCAATCAGAGTAGGAACAGATTCCTCTATACCTGCTGCTGCTAACTCTTGAACTGCGTCTACTAAACGATCTGATGAGTCTGCTTCTTCTACAGCACGGATCAATACTGGGGCAAGATCGCTGTTATTCATAACAATTTTTCATGAGTAATTAGCCGTCAGCTAATTGTAGCTTAAGTTATCCGTAGCTGACATCATACATAAACCCCCTAACCCTGATTTTGCAGTCGGGTTGGGGGTTTATGTGTAGTAAACATTTTTTTGTAACGTATTAATAACAACTGATTATCTAGATTTTATAACTACAACAGGGAGTCCATCAGATTAATCACTTTTATCGCACCTTCTGATAAAGTGCTTGGTGTGATGTGATTGACTTGATGTTCTAGTAATCCTTTAAGAGAAATTAATTTGAGGCTATTTTCAGCAAGAGTCTGTGCGATCGCATCTGCTGCGGGTAAATATCCAATGGCTCCCAAATCTGCTAACACTGCTCGACGCAATTGCAATCTCTCACCCGCCAAAGCCTTTACCAACCGTTCTCCATAAGCTGGTTCTTGGGTTAATTGATACATAGCTCGCGCAGCTGCATATTGCACCAATTCAATTGGATGCTCTAAAAATGGCTTTACTAAAGGAATAACTTCAGTTGCCTTCAAGGTTCCCAAGGCTTCTAAAATGGCCTCGTAGGGTTGAGATAAATCAGGTTGATGTGAGACAAGCTGCTCACCCTGTAAGCCTACTACTAACAGCTTGATTAAGGCGGGAATACAAACCGGATCTCCTAACATTTCTAAGGATTGTGCTGCTGCTTCCCGTACATAAAAATCTGAGCAGTCTAAACATGCAATTAAAGGTAATACTGCTTGGCGATCGCCTAGTTTCCCTAATGCCCTACCTGCATTCCGTCGCAGAGGATATCCGCCTTCTGGTGTCCTGTCGGCTTCATCCTCTAAAGCTGCGATCAATTTTGTAACCGCAGCTGGTTTACCTATCCGAAACCTACCCAACCACCAAGCAGCATAAAAGCGCAAGCCTAAATCTGCACTTTCTAAATTAGCGATCGCTTGTTCTACTGTTAAAGATCCACCGTCGGTATTATCACCTGTCGCTGATAAATCTTCAAATTTTTGTGGACTGGAATTCATTAGGAAGAAGGATGATCGCTTTGTTCGCTATCTGTTTTCGCCTCAGCGTTCAATGGTTGAATGCTGACTATTTTGCCACCCAAGCGAGTAATTCGCTGCATCTCTTGATTCATCCGGTTCTCAGGCACTGTGATAAACACACTACCACTAGAACGAATTGGATAGTTGGTTTTTTCGGTTTCTTCGCTTTGGCGCAAACCTACTACTTCATACCGGAAGTAACGACTACTAGTTCTACCACTAATTTGTCCAAGCATAAATCACTTCCAAATTTTAAATTTTAAGTTTTCAATAGTCATTAATCAATGACTATTGACTATTGACAAATGACACTAAAGTGGTTTCACACTAGCTATTTTACCACCTTGTTTTACTACTCTTTGGAAGTAGCTAGATAGTTCTTCATAAGGTATTACCACCGCTTGATTTACCCGGCGGGTGCTAGGATATCCAGCGCCAAAAACGCCTGCTACTTCAATGCGGTAGAGTCTGCCTTCTTTACCAAATGTTCCCGCACCACCAAAAGTGCTGTTGGGGGTAACACCTTTTTCGGAAGCAACGTATGAAAAACCTGAAGGGCCACCAGATGGAGGAACAACGATAGATGCACTGTTGCGTCCGAGTTCGGCAGCAAGACGGGAAGACTTGCCTTTGAGTTGGGAAGTATCGCTACTGGCATAACCGCGATAAAGTTGGAATATCCGGCTAAATCCGACAGTTTTCTGACCTGTTTGGGTGTTAAAGCCACGATAGTAAGGAACTATATTTTCACCAAAGCTAGATTGATACTCTGGTGAATCAATATAAGAATCGATGTCGGCTTCATATCCCTTGTTTTGATACAAGTCCAAGTGATAAACCACATCAGACTCATCATAAGGGGCACGACCCAACAGATGTTTAAAGTTCAGTTCGATAACGCGAGTTTGGAAATTATCGTAGAAAAACTTGGTTTTGTACAGTTCTGATTTGGCAACTTGACGCACAAATTCTTGTACTGTATTTTTTCCATCCCGCAGGATAGATTCAGCACTTTCGAGGCGGTCAGATGCCAATATATAGTTGTTACCCAACACCTGACGATAGACGGCAGCAATTACTCTCTCTATATCTTCTTTAGTTGCATTGGGACGCAATTCTACAGGAGATTGGTCGCTAAAAGGTTCCGTTCCTAGACGGGACGCTGCTGTTGTAATAGCCATTGGTGATTTTCCTTTTGTAATTAGTAATTAGGGACTGGGGATTAGGAGTCCCTAGTCCCAGTCCTATTTATACGGCAGTAATGCTAATAACTCTACTGCCTTTGCGATTCAACTGCTGCAATTTACTAGAAAGTTGCTCGTAGGGTACGATCAATTCCGCAGTCCCACGGCGCACTACAGTTGAATTTGGGGAAGCTGCTTGTAGCACTCTGATGCGGTATGTTTCCCCACGACCACCTGTAGAGAGTCCGGTTAAGGCTCCAGCAGAGACTGGATAAATGGGTGAAGCTAGATTTTTAGCGACTTCCCAGGTTAGCCGTCCTTGTTTTTGTCCTTGAGCGCGATCGCTATTGGCATAACCCCGATACAGTTGGAACAGTCGGCTATATCCAACATTTTTCTGTCCTACTTGACTCTTAAAGCCTCGATAGTAGGGCACAACATTTTCGCCAAAACTTTCTTGATATTCTAATGAGTCAATGTAAGAGTTAATTTCAGCTTCATAACCTTGTGAGTTGTAAAGCTCAACATGGAATGAAATCTCTGACTCATCTTCTGGGGCACGCCCCAATAAATGCTTATAATTTAACTCGATAAACCGAGTTTGTGAGTTGGAGTAAAAAAACTTATCCCGATATAGTTCCGATTGAGCAATGGCTTGCACAAATCCCCGAACTGAGATTAAACCTTGCTGCAAAAGCGATTCGGCACTCTCCAGACGCTCTCCTTCTAGGAGGTATGCATTACCTAAAACCTGACGGTAAGCTGCCCGGATAATAACTGCTACATCTGCTTCAGTTCTATCGGGACGTAGTTCTACCTGTCCAGAGTTTTCAAATGCTCCAATCCCTAATCTTGCTGCTTGTCCCAAAGCTGCCATCTTTAAACCTCCTCAGTTTTAACTGCAAAACTGAAAACTTTTTAGAAAAATTTTTTCTAGTCTTTTAACAGTCTTTTGAAAATAAAACTGCCCGGAGAGGTAAGCAACTCATAGAACTCACTTGTCATAAGAGCTGATTTCCTCTCCGGGCTAAAGAAACACTCTAGCTTAGAGTATTGATTACATAGTCGATGTAGGAATTTGCTTCAACAGCTGGGTCGCCGCTTAGACCGTGGTTAGCTTTGATGTACTTGAGAGCTTCAATGTACCAGCTAGGAGATAGGTCAAAAGTCCGGTTGATTTCAGCCAAGCCAGAAATCAAGAAATCATCCAAGGGGCCTGTGCCACCAACAACTAAAGCATAAGTGATAATCCGCAAGTAGTAGCCAACATCACGAACGCACTTGCCTTTACCGCGTGAATCAGACGCGAAGTTGGGGCCTTGTTGTTGAGTGGTGTAAGGGAACTTGTTATATACTGCTTGAGCAGCACCTTCGGTCAAGCGTTGAGCATTAGCACTTAATGCTTTTGCTGCTTGTAAGCTAGCTGGCGCTTGACGGAAGCGACCAAAAGCAACTTGAATTTCGGTGCTGCTGAGGTAGCGACCTTGAGAGTCTGCTGATGCAATTGCTTCCGTTAGAGGTGTTTTTGTCATTTTGGTATTTCCCTTTTACAAACTTTTGGTTGAAATTTTGTTTTGTCCTAATGGACAATTATCTCAGTCAATAGCAGCAATATCTGCCTTAAGCTACTGCTGAAGCAGCACGATCGAAATAGCTAGCTATTTCAGATGCTAAAGCGCTGCAATCGCCTCTGGTGATGTTGTTTGTGTCGTTAACAATTGCTAGGGAAGCTGCTTTCAGCTTTTGAATACCAACAGCAACTGAAGCTCCAGGGGTTCCCAATGCCAAGTAGGTTTCACGCAAACCATTGAGGGCACGGTCATCTAGAACACTAGAATCGCCAGCAAAGATTGCATAAGTGATGTAGCGAAGAATGATGTCCAAGTCTCTGATGCAAGCAGCAGCGCGACGGCTGGTATAAGCATTACCACCGGGAGTGATCAATTGGGGTTGTTCTGCCCACAAATCACGAGCCGCAGCAGCAACAAGAGCGGAAGCATTGCTGGTAATCCGGTTAACAGCATCTGCACGCTTGTTACCATCTTTGACTAGTTCGCTCAATGCATCCAATTGTGCATCGGAGAGGTATTCCCCACGTGTATCAGCTTGGGAAACTACTTTTGCAAATGCATCTAAAACCATTGCGTTAAATCTCCTACTTTGCTTGGTTAAGAATAATTGGACTCAAAACTGATGGTTCAGCTTTTTTTTGATGTCAGCACTGCCTGACGAGTTACGAAAGGTTTAAAACAGACATCCAAGAAATAAGTTTACGATCTCCAGGCTTTCAGATTAAAACTTTTGTTAAAAAACTTAAAACTTCTGTGAATGACTGGAAAACCTGATTAAGATGTTGTTTTTTACTTCCAAGTTCTCTTTATACAATGCTGCCGCATCATTATTTATTACAAATTATTGTTATGTTTGTTAATTTAATTTACATAACTTTACATTTTCTGATTGGCTTCTCTCCACCTCTAGGAAATTCCTCAAAGGATGCGATCGCACCCTTAATTAAAGTAATGTTTGCAACTCCATCCCTACTGATAAAGGTGCGGGACATACTTTACGACTGCATTGCATCCATTGCATCCGTGGGTTCATAGCTACAGATGCAATGGGAGACTATTAGGATTGTTGCTAACGCAGACTTGAGGATTGCGTACCAGCCAAACCTAACCACTACCGAAGCGAGCCGCACCTGCTGCGTTCAACTGTTTTTTAAAGGCATCAAAACTGCCAAAAGTTAAAAGTTTGGTTAATTTCTTGAGCGATCGCTCCCGATGGTTGTCCATCACCTTCAGGACTCATAATCAACAAGTCGAAACTTCATAGATGCTTAGACACTAAAGATAGCCATCTATGGTATAGAAATGTATAGAATCTTGTAAAGATATAAAATATAGTTGTTAAATGCACACATTTGTAGCTTCTTCCTCAATGCAGCTGTCTGTACCACCAAATCACTTTCAGCCAATGAAGATTGTCGCACTGGGGGACAGCTTAATTTATGGATTCGGCGATCCAGAAAAAGGAGGCTGGATCGAGCAACTACGGCGATGGTGGATGTTGCCGGATAGTGCCGGTCATGTTCTTTATAATTTAGGGGTAAGAGGCGATCGCACGCAACAAGTAGCCCAAAGGCTAGAAGTTGAATTTCGCCACCGGGGTGAACTCCGAAATCGTGTCCCCGACTTGATCATTTTATCCGTAGGCGTGAACGACTCAGCGCGGTTGGCGCGTCCCGATGGTCGAAGTTACACAGATTTTACCCTATTTGAAAAAGAAATTGGTTCTCTGCTAGATTTAGCACAGCAACTCTGTCCTGTGTTATTTGTGGGCATGGTGCCAGTAGATGAAGCCAAGATGCCATTTTTAGATTGTTTTTACTATAATCATGCCGATCAGTATCGCTACAAAGAAGCAACTAGAATTGCTTGCAGCAAACGACAGATTCCCTATTTGGATATTTTTGAGCAATGGATGGAACGCGGTGAAAACTGGCGGCTTAAACGTCTGAGTGAAGATGGTCTTCATCCCAATACACTTGGTTATCAAGCTTTGTTAGAAGATGCGATCGACTGGGATGCGATACATTCAGTAAGCTTTGCCAATGCAGCTTACCATTCTGAATTTAATTATCATCTTAAACCATCCTAATAATATAGATATGTTGGTGCTTTCGAGTTAGCCTATATTCTCGTATTCGCTATCTTCGCAAAAAGTACCACAATCTTAACTAATTTTTGAACGAGAGTAGATGTAGCATCCTTTCATAATCAATCTATAAAAACTCTAATTTTTCTCTTTTCATTACAGACGTAATTAATCGCGTCTCTTAAATCCTAACTCTTAACTCATCACTCTTATGACACCAACTTTATTTGGTCGTTGGCAAACTCGATTATTATTAATTCTAACTGTCGGCGTACTTGTATCTTTGCCTTTTGCACTGGGTTTGATTGGCCCTGGCGCTAACTCGGTTTATTTTTGGATACTTGGTTATGTCGCCGTCTTTGGCTTAGGTTGGGATGTGCTTTATAACCATCTTCAGAAATCCCGATGGGATAGGGATTGGCCCGCAGCTTATCAACTTTTAGCTGGTATATGGGAATTAGCATTTGTGTTCTGTGGAGTAAAACTGTTTGGCTTTTTACCAATACCTTTACCTAAAGAAGAATTACCTTTAGCAGTTTTTTTATTGCACTATAGCGTCGTGTGGCTAGCAGTTTTTATTAGTTCACAAAGCCTGATGCGAATTATTTTCCTCCGTTGGCGTTTCCGGGGTGGCGAGTGGTTGTAATATTGTGTCCACTTAAAGATCGATCGTTAAGACTGCACTTAACCCAAGTGTATTGGATATGGTGTACACACAAGTATCTTGACCTCTTATGACAATGCATCGACTTGTTTGTTTCGGACTTACGCAGAGTTATAAACAAACTGCATTCCCGCAGCGTCTCGCAGAGAAGAACGGATACACACATTCGTGTAGCGTCTCGTAGAGAAGGAATAAGAGTTTTTGCATAAGTGCTATTGCTATAGGAATCCGGTTTGAATTTTGAAAATATACGTAGGGTGGTTACGAACTTCGTTCTAACGCACCCTACAATACCTAATTTTGTTCAAAAATCAAATAGTAATCCTATATGCAAACTCATCGGATTGTAAAAATTGACTCATATCTGGCGGTTTAAGTTTAGATGCAATATGTTGTATTAACGTACATTTATTTGTGTGCGTTTTTACGAACAAAAGGGCAATTACTACAACTTTGGAAAAGTTTTCAATGTATTGCTTTTTGTATCTCACCAAATTAAAAATAGCTATCTTATGTATATTCTACAAAATTGGCACTTGTGCTGATGTAGTAGTCATGTATGAGAGAAAACCGCACAAGCTTTGGAGTCTAGGGAGATTTTTCAATGCAGAGACGCAAATTAAGGAAGTGCAATGTCAAATTTTGATCTGGTTATTCAGCTATTTTTGCAACTCACAGTTATCTTAGCTACTTGTCGCATGGTGACGATTTTAGGACGGCGTTATCTTGGTCAAACTGATGTTGTTTGCGAAATGATTGCAGGCGTAATGCTAGGGCCATCACTTTTGGGATTGATTGCACCGGATTTTCAGCAATGGCTTTTTCCTAAGCTTCCAATCATCACTGTTGTCGGACTTAAAATACCCAATCCGTCGATGTCGATTTTATATGCTATCAGCCAGATTGGATTGGTAATTTATATGTTTTTGATTGGTTTAGAGTTCAACACCAAACTCTTAAAACATCATATCAAAAGTGCAAGTTTGCTATCTGCTGCTGGAATTTTTACTCCTTTTATTTTAGGAGCGATCGCATCTTTTTGGTTTTATCACAATGGCGATTTCTTTCAACCAAAGGTAACGCCTTGGTCAGCCGCTTTGTATCTGGGTGCGTCGATGACTATTACAGCTTTTCCGATGTTAGCTCGTATTCTTTACGAACGCGGTCTCGCACAAACCCGCTTTGGTACATTGGCTTTAGGTGCAGCATCGGTAGATGATGGAGTTGCTTGGTGTTTGCTAGCGATCGTCCTTGCTAGCGTGAAAAATTCTCTGAGCATTGCCATATTAGCAATTGGTGGTGGCATTTGCTACATATTATTTGCAATTTTTCTCGCTCAACCTCTATTGACAGTGTTCACACGCATGACAAAACGCGATGTAGGTGTGAATAGACAAACTCTAACTTTGATGTTGATAATTTTGATGTTTTGTGCGTGGTTTACCGATATCACAGGTATCTATGCAATATTCGGCGCTTTTGTGCTGGGAGCAGTGACACCACGAGGAGAATTCGCCCAACAAATTCGCCAATATACTGAGTTTTTAACTACTTCTTTTTTACTACCGATATTTTTTGTTTTCTCTGGACTGAACACTCAAATTGGATTGGTAAACACACCTACTTTATGGGGAGTTACACTCTTAATTATTGCGATCGCAATTCTTGGCAAAGGTGTTGCTTGTATGTTGGCTGCAAAATTAGCCGGGGAAAATTGGCGTGAGTCTGCAACTATCGGCGCTCTGATGAATGCTCGTGGTTTGATGGAGTTAATCATCCTCAATATTGGTCTTGAGCAAGGTATAATTACCCCGACTTTATTCACTATAATGGTTATTATGGCAGTCATTACTACACTCATGGCATCACCACTGATTGCCTTTTTCTTGCATGGTACAAGCTATGATAAATCTTCTGCTTAAGTAAATATAAATAGAAAAAAATTCCAAATTTACTAATATTAATTACATAGGAGTTGGGTAAAATTATCCGCTTAGACTCTAAGCTATAGTAATCCGATTTGATTCCTGAAATTATCTGCGAAGGTAGAGAACTCTTAACAGAAAAGAAGGGTAAGCTGATGTGCATCTAAATTGTATAGTACGAAAACGTAAAATTATTGTAGTGCGGGCAACATGAGCGCATCGCATATACAAATTAAATACGCAACAGCTTATAGATGTGTAATGAATCTTGTTCAAAAATCAAATAGCAGTCCTATAGAAGGGCTAATTTATTAGTGCCTGCTTTTAAGGAATACTACAAAACCAATACCAATTATCTATTTTTTGTGTAGGTAATTCGGAGTTATTCTACATTTAGCTATTAAAATCATTATAATAATTACTTTTTCATCTCTGCAACTGCGTCCTCTCAGTAATTGACATTACAACTAAGTGCAAATTAATCTTGGCTGTATCTAACAAACTTGAAAATTCTCGATCTTTTAAAGATTTATCTTAGAGAAACCAGATAGTTAATTGTGAGGAAATGTGAGGAAACCATGCACATAGTTATTCTTGTTCTGGTTGAGGTGCTGATTGTTATTGGACTTTCAAGGCTAGTAGGGCTAGCATTTCGTTCCATTAAGCAGCCTTTGGTAATTGGTGAGATTGTCGCCGGCATTATGCTCGGCCCTTCTTTATTTGGTTTAGTTGCTCCCGATGTAGCAGTTACCTTGTTTCCACCAGAAACTATTCCCTTTCTAAATGTTTTGTCTCAGGTGGGACTAATATTTTTTATGTTTCTGATTGGGCTAGAACTAAATCCCAAATACCTCGGCGGACAATTGGAAGTAGCTATTTTAACTTCTCATGTCAGCATTTTGGTGCCGTTTTCTTTAGGAACATTGCTAGCGGTAATCCTTTATCCCCTAGTTTCTAATGCCAGTGTATCATTCACCGCCTTTGCTTTGTTTTTGGGGGCGGCAATGTCCATTACTGCCTTTCCAGTGTTGGCGCGAATCATTACTGAAAACAATTTACAAGGAACCCGTTTAGGAACCTTGGCGTTAACTTGTGCAGCCGTGGACGATGTAACAGCTTGGTGTTTGTTAGCAGTAGCGATCGCAGTGGCTAGAACTGGTGACTTTGCTGGTGCTATACCCACGATCATCGCCAGCATCGTTTACATCGGCTTGATGTTGACGGTGGGACGTTGGTTCCTCCAGCGCCTTGCCAAACACTACCTGCGTGCGGGACGACTCAGCCAATTACTGCTGGCTGGGATTTATATGGCAGTGGTTGCATCGGCATTAATTACCGAACTAATTGGTATTCACTTAATTTTTGGGGCATTTTTACTGGGAGCAGCCATGCCCAAAAATGAAGATTTAGTGCGGGAATTAGCAGTAAAAACCGAAGATTTTGTGCTGATATTCTTGCTGCCAATATTTTTTGCCTACAGTGGTTTAAAGACACAAATTGGCTTGCTCAACCGTCCCGAATTGTGGCTTTTGTGTGCGTTGGTTTTAGGAGTGGCGATCGCAGGCAAATATATTGGTACTTATGTTGCAGCCCGTGTCAGTGGCATTAGTAAACGGGAAGCCTCGGCACTCGGTTGGTTAATGAATACTCGCGGTTTAACCGAACTAATAGTGCTAAATATTGGTCTAGAGTTAGGGGTAATTTCGCCCTTAATATTTACCATGCTGGTAATTATGGCATTGGTAACTACATTCATGACCTCGCCACTGCTGGAATGGACATATCCGAAGAAGCTGATCAGGTTAGATGTTGTGGAACCGGAGTCGGAAGCAGAAACAGGTATAGATACCTCTGCTGGAGGTGAACCTTCTCCTCATCCTTTCCGAATTTTGGTGCCGGTAGCTAATCCCAGTACCCAAAAAGGTTTAGTACAGTTAGCAGTAGCTTTAGCGCAGCCCGCCGTCGGTATCGCTCTCAATTATCGATATCCTGCCATTGTTAATCCCCTCAGCCTGATTGAATTTGAAGAAGACTATGCCTTTGAAAGTACCCCAGTTGAAGCAGACAGATTAATTGCCCAGCGCCGCCGCCAGCTAGAAGAATTAATTAATACTCTCGAACCGCCAGAAACTCGTTCTTGTGTGCATCCTATCGTTCGCATATCCAGCAACGTTGCCCGCGAAACCGCACAAATTGCCACATTAGAACAAGTTGATTTAATTCTCGTGGGCTGGCATCGCCCAGCTTTTAGTAGTAATCGTTTAGGTGGAAGAGTTGGACAAATGCTTACCACCGCACCAGTAGATGTAGCAGTATTTGTAGATAAAGGTAAAGAGCAATTAGAAAGTTTACTCGTACCTTATTCTGCCAATATCCATGATGATTTAGCACTAATACTAGCTCTCAGGCTGCTAATTAATCGTGAGACTTGTATGTTGCAGATATTACAGATAGTAGCAAATCATACCAAGGAAGAATTGAGTTATGAACTGAACACAATGATGGAGCAATTGCCCACCAGTGTACGCGATCGCATTGAAATCAAAATTCTCGAAGCCCCAGAACCAATCCAAGCCGTAATTCAAGCTTCAGAAGGTGTTGACTTAACTATTGCTGGCACCAGCCGCGCGTGGGGTATCGAGCGCCAAACCTTGGGAAGATATACAGATCAACTAGCTATCCAATGTCGTTCTTCGCTGCTGATTACTCGCCGCTACAGTCAAGTTACCGCTCACCTTGCCTCTATGCTTCCTGAAGTTAGTAGTCAAGAACCAACATTGAGGAGTTGAGAACATGAATCATTTCAACTTCAAATCTTTAGCTTTTTACGGAGTAGCAATAGTTTCAGTGCTACTGTTGTTTAAAACTGTCAGCGTTTATGGGGAAAACAATCTTAAGGCTCCTCCGGCCGTTAACGGCCGCTATCGTCTAACCCTGTCAGAGAATTTGCCTAACTGTGAAAAATCGGATACCCTAACGTTAAACATTGAGCAGTCGGGTATTTACTTAAATGCCTCTGTATTACCGGCAAATGCTAAGACCGATACTGACGAAAAGCACTCTCTGGCAGGCATCTTCAGAAATCAACAATTAAATTTATCTGGGAAAGTTGGCAAATCAATCCTTTGTAATATTCCTCACTCCCAAAACGATCCTCTGAATTCAGTCACAATTCAAATGCAATTTGTGGATAAAGGTAATCTGACAGGTCAATTAACCGTAAATGACATTCCACAAACCCTGAAATTTACTGCTGTGCCCCAAAAAGCCGAGGAGAAATCTCAGAAGTGATGAAGTGGGGAGTAGGGATTAAATAATTCGTAATTCGTAATTCGTAATTCGTAATTCGTAATTATGTAATGCGCGTGGGGATTTCAACCACAACACAAAACAATTAACCCTTATGGGATGGGGACTTGACCCCAATATTGGTTAAAGAGCAATGTGAGCGCATTGTATGGGTTTTATGGAGCAGATAAAAAGAATGAATCAGGGACTAAAGACTAGGCTATTTTGCCAATGGCGCAAGCAGCTATTTAACATCAGTCTATTAGGCTTTTGGGTAGCGATCGCTCTCGAAACTTGCACTACTGCTGCTACACCAGGAGCAAAGCTAGATAATTGGCATTTTTCACCCAAAACACAGCAACTCGAAATCACCCTCTCAGCAGGTACAACACCTCATTATTTCTACTTAGCCCAACCCTCTCGGCTTGTTGTAGATTTACCGAATACTAAGTTGGGCAAAGTTTCCACACAACAAAATTATTCTGGAGCAATCAAAAGTATTCGTGTTTCTCAACTGAACGCAAAGGACACACGCATTGTCTTAGATTTAGCACCAGGGACTGCTTTTAATCCTAAACAGGTACAACTGCAACCCGTTTCCCGAAAAAACTCCACTCGCTGGGTATTACGTCCGGTTTTTTCTGGTAAAACTACTGCCGTGAAACCAGGAAACTCCCCACCTTCATCTAAGAAACAGTCTCAAACACTGTATAAGCCACAGCCGCCTAGTAACTTACCCGTAACTACTACTAATTTACAAGCGCCCTTACTCACAATTCCGCCGATATCAAACGATCTGCCCTCAACAATTACTAATAACTCAGGACAGCCTTTTGTCACTGTACCTGCCCTAACTCCGAATACATCCTCTCAACAACCTGCTTTCGTTCTTCCCCCTCCTTCTTTCCCAAATCAACCCGGTAACTTGAATAACATTCCTCCTTCTGGTGTGTCAGAATTTCCAGTTCCAACAACCCCTAATGTTTCCAATCCCCAGGTAATCGAGTTTGGTCAACCTTTACCCAAAAATAAATAGGGCATGGAAAATCAAACCAATGCCCCATGCCCTAATTTAGATATTTGTCCAGTTAGCAACTATTACCTTTTTCCAACTAATTCCTTCACCTTGTTGATGATGCTCACTGGATCGATACCTTGATATGGGTACTGTTCCCACAAACCACCGCAACCTTCTTTATGAGTCCCTAAATGGGCATATTTGGGAGTCAACCCGCGCTCTAGCAGCCAAGAACCGAAACGGCTGCCTAAACCAGTCCGCCGATTGAAGGCTTCTACTACAAGGACAAAAGGAGCATTACCAATTTTGGTAATCATTTCTTCATCAATGATGTTTAAAGTTGGTTTGTTAATTAAACCAACGTCTAACCCTTCTTGCTTAAGACGCTCTACAGCATCAACGGCACGGTAGAGAGCATCACCAAAACTGATGATATAGCCTTGCGTTCCCTCTCGAATAACCTCATCTTTACCAGGAACAAATTTGTAGCCACTTCCAAATAAGTCATTGCCCTTGCTGTCCTGAATATTGGGCACTTTGGAACGGGTAGAGAAAATAAACCGCAGTCCAGGCTCATGAAACACAGCTTCTACACAAGCTGTCATTTGATTAATATCTGCCGGGAAGTACAACTGTGTTGCGTAGCCATCATCCAAGCCATTGTCAGCAAACATATTGTTCAAACCAAAATGGCAGGTGTTATCTGCCATGTCATCTATACCCGCATGGGAAAAGTGGCACAAGACATTAGAATAGTTCAGCCGTGCCATCGTGATTTCTGAAATACACATTTCTAAGAAGGCGCTGAAAGTCCCAAAAATACCTTGCTTGCCCTTCTCCATTCCGAATCCAGCAGCAGCAGAGAAATTGCCCCGTTCCATGATGCCGGAGGGAATAAATATCTCAGGGTATGTATCGTGAATTTTCTTCAACCCGCAGGAGCCTTCTAGATCGCTATCAATCACCTTGACTTTTTCTTTACGCTCCGCCTCACTCATGCGACTGAGGACAGCTACCACGGCTTCACCAAACACATTCCGGTTAGCGCCCCATTTATCACTGGAACCCAGAAATGTATATGTTTGCTTGGGTTTCTCAATCCTCTTCAGGTATTCAATCGCCGCAGTTTGTCCACGAGATTCTAGATATTTAATTGCTAAATCTACAGAAATTACATCATGACCATGAGTAGAGCCTTCTAAACCTTCAATACCAGGACACATCGGGCGTTTATTAATGAGAGCGATCGCTCCGGGAGTATTTACAGCTTCACAGAGGCGACGGTATAAATCATCTAAGTCTTCCCCGTCTCCCTGAAGTACTTTCAAACCGTGACCTTCTAAAGTTTTGGCAACACTGAAACCAGGTAAATATTTAGAAGGATGCCCAGCGATCGTTACATCATTGTCATCAATGAGCAGCTTGATGTTGAGATGTTGAGCAACCGCCAAGCGAGCAGCTTCAGCATCGTTACCTTCTTGCTGTGAGCCATCAGAACCGAGACAAAAAACTGCTTTGCCTGGATTTGCCATTGCCACACCATTGATGTAAGGCCAAAGATGTCCTAGGCGGCCAGAACTAAATTTCACACCAGGGGTTAATCCTAGTTCGGGGTGTCCTGGCAAATGGGAATTTGCTTGGCGATAACGTAAAAGTTGCTCGGCAGGTAAGTCACCATGCAAGGTTGCCATTAGATATTGGGTGGCGACTCGATGTCCTGCCTCATCAAAGAAAATTGGCACAAATTGCTCCGATGCTCCCCGGAAAAAGGCATCGAGGATCGTTACCTCTGGCACTGTATCATAAGGCCCACCAGTATGACCACCCACTCCGCTAGCAGCGCCAGTTGCTGTAAAAAAGACGATCGCATCCCGGCAGAGTTGAATATTCGCTTTTAGAATCTCTCGCTGTTTATCTGTGAGGCTCGAATTGGCTGGATTGAGCGCTAAAAATTGGTAAGCACCCAGATCGATTGGAAATTGGGTATCAATAATAGTCATGGTTTATTTACTGAATAAAAAGCTATTTGAACACACGGCACGGATGAGCGCACTACAAAAAAGTTGTTAAAAGGGACTGGGGACTGGGAGCTAAGACCAACCACTTGCAATACTGCTCGGTTAAGGATTTTTAACTCGGAATTGGGTTTGGGGAAAAGGTTTAAGGGTAAAGGTTAAAGGTTTTTTCTTTCCCCTTTCCCCTTTCCCCAAAACCCGACAAGTATTGCAACCACTTGGAACCATCTGGTTTCATCTAATGCCAAAATTAATACATTTAACCATGCATGAACGTGATTGAATTCAATTGAAGTTGCTGCTTGTCAATAAGTATAAACTCACAAACGTGCAATTTCAAGTTCAAAAACGCAATTTCAGGAAAAATAATTATGCTAACTGCTGAACGACGACAATTCATCTTAGAAATTCTGCGTCGTGATAAAAAGGTACTTTCGACAGAACTTAGTGCTGTTCTGAAGGTTTCTGAGGATACGATTCGGCGGGACTTGCGAGAACTAGCAGAAACTGGATTATTGCAACGCGTTCATGGGGGAGCGCTGCTTAAATCTCCAGCCACCGCCAGTTATGCCGATCGCCAAAAGCAAGCGCCCAAAGAAAAGGAAGCGATCGCTCGGACAGCAGCAAAATTAGTTTGTAAAGGACAGGTGGTGATTTTAGATGGAGGTACGACAACTCTCCAAGTGACGCGTCATTTGCCCTTAGATTTGCAAGCGACAGTGATCACAAATAGTCCGCCAATTGCCGTTGCTTTAGCAGAACATCCCCATATAGAGGTTGTGATGTTAGGTGGACAACTTTACAAAAAAGCCTTGGTGAATGTGGGTACTGTCACGATTGAGACATTACGGATGATTCGTGCAGATTTGTGCATGTTGGGGGTTTGCAGTTTGCATCCAGAGATTGGCATTAGTGTACCTAATCTAGACGAAGCCCACGTTAAACGAGCCATGATTGCTGGATCGGCTGAGGTAGTAGGATTAGTGACAGCAGAAAAATTGGACACGGCTGCTCCTTATTTAGTGGAGTCCATTCATGCCCTGACTTACCTTGTAACAGCACCTACAGTCTCTAATAATATGCTGAGTGCCTACAAAGCTTTAGGTTTAACCATTATCCGTGATGAGTAACCACGATCTGATGCGAGCAGATGCGATCGCTGGGGACTGGGGAGCAGGG
>NZ_NOLK01000086.1:0-32039 GCF_002245985.1 Nostoc sp. 'Peltigera membranacea cyanobiont' 232 | reverse complement strand
CCCCAATCCCCTATTTTACGTTTTTATGTCTTTTCTTATAATTTTGTTAAGTAAATTAAATCCAACAGGCCATAGACAGATATGATCGATTGCGGGCTTTGTAATTAAGTTATTGAATTTTTTAAGACAATTGAAAGGAGAAAAAGAAAATGTTTGACGCTGTATCTGACTTGTTTAACGCTTTTACCAGTATTAATTGGGAAGTTATCTTCCAATTACTATCTGTGGCGCTAATCGTAATTGCTGGCCCAGCAGTGATCTTTGTGCTGGCATTTCGCAACGGCAATTTATAAGAATACTGAGTGCTGATTGAGAGTGAAGAGTTAGGAGTGAGGAATTAAATTTTATTCTTAACTCATACTTGTAACTAATAAATCAGCACTTACAGTGTCATAATCACAAATGACAAGTTAATTAAGAACTCCTAACTTTTAACTGATAAAGCTTGAAGGGCAGCTTGGATAATATTGTCATACTGTGGTTGAGAGATATCAACTTCTTTGGCGTTTTGACGATTAGTGCCCAGCAAACCAATTATATGTCCTGGCTGTATGGCTAAGACTTTGCCTTCAGAATTTTTAATTCTTAATTCTGCTTCAATACCGTTTTTATAGAAACCACAAGTATACTGTCGCTGATTGTACTTAAAGGTGGTACTTGACGCGATAGGTGGCGAAGCAAAAAATTGTTGAAGCTGAATTGGTAGTCTAACACCGATTAACTCTAGCTCGATGGTGGTGTTACCGTTAAAGTAATTTTCTCGCAGTTTGTAAGCTACATCCACTCGCGGTGGTAAGCGGAAGTAGTCGCCCCAACGCCAAGCGATCGCTTTAATTCTGTAATCCTGATTATCAATAATTTGGGCAATTGTCAGTTTAATGTGACCTTTCCCAACGATTTTTTGCTCAACCACTTGGACATTAGGTGTCCAGAAAACTGGATCTGGGTTATCCATACCGCAAGGGTGTAGAGCGTTAAGCTGTTGATAAAGCTGCTGATTGATGTGATTTAGGTTGACTTCGGCATCAATTTTGAGCAGAGGTTTAAGATGTTGGGGTTCAAGACACTGGTTAGCAAACTCAATTAAACGCGATCGCAACACCTGTAAATTTTCTGCGGGTAGAGAGAATCCCCCAGCTGCTTTATGTCCGCCAAATTTGCCTAGTAAATCGTGACAATATTCCAAAGCTTCAAACACATGAAACTCTGGGATTGAGCGTGCTGAACCGCGTATGTGTTCGTCGTCCTCATAAGTACCGATAAACACAGGAACGCCGTAGCGTTCTACCAAGCGGGAGGCGACGATACCAATAACGCCGTGATGCCAATTAGGTTGAACAACAATTAATACCCGGTCTTGTTGTAGAGATGTAACAAATTCTGCTTCTACATAAGCGATCGCTTCTTGTTCAATTTGCTGACACATCTCCTGGCGAGAAGCGTTGATTTGTTCGCATTGCATTGCTCTTTCCAGCGCCACCCCCATATCATCTGTAGTCAGCAATTCAATCACAGTTTGGGGATTACCAATTCGACCGATAGCATTAATTCTTGGCCCCAGGCGAAACCCAATATCTTCAGGCTTTAGCGATTTTGGATTTTGGATTTTGGATTTTGGATTAGAAATTTTCTCCTCTGCTCCCCCTGCTTCCCCTGCTCCCCCTGCTCCCTCTGCCCTCGCCTGTACGCCACCTACCTGAATTAACGCCTGTACTCCGGGTAAGTTTGACTTGGGTAAATGCTGTAAACCACGTTTTACCCAACGGCGATTCACGCCAGTTAAAGGAGCTAAATCTGCGATCGTTCCCAGCGTAAACAGTGCTAGCATCGGCTGGATCAAACCCTTAGTTTCCCCTAGCTGTTGTGCGAGAGACACTGCCAAAATGTAAGCAACACCAACACCAGCAACACCGCGATAAGGTGAGGATTCTGCTATCAGTTTAGGATTGAGGATAGCGTTAGCTGGCGGTAATTTTTGGGGGATATCGTGATGATCGGTGATAATCACTGCTAGACCAAGTTCTCTCGCTCTCGCAACTGGTTCAAACGCAGAGATGCCATTATCTACAGTGAGAATTAGTCCTACACCTTCACTGTGAAATTCTTCAACTATGCGTTTATTAATACCATAGCCTTCATGCATCCGACTGGGAATAGCATAATCTACTTGTGCACCTAAAGTGCGGAGACTACGCAAAAGTAGAGCAGTGCTGGTCATCCCATCAGCATCGTAGTCACCGCAAATAGCAATTTTAGTTTGAGAAGCGATCGCATTTTGCAACAACTCCAAACTAATCGCCAAATCTGGGAAATCTTCTAATGGCGAAGGTAAGACTAAAGATTCTGGATTTAAAAATGCTTGTGCCTGTTCTGGTGTTTCGATCCCCCGATTAATCAACAACTGGCTGATAATCGGTGAAACATTAATCAAAGCCGCCAGCTTTTGGGCAAATTCTGGTTTTTGTGGATAAATTTGCCAGCGCTGATTAGGTAAACGCCTGGTAGGTTTTGAGAATTCAGATACAGGTCGGTCTAGCACTAGAACTTTTTAGTTATGAGTGTTGAATTTAAAGTTGTTTCTTAACTCATAACTAATAACATTAATTTGCTATCTAAAGCACGTTTATTCTACCATCATCCATAATATACAAAGAGCGATCGCCAGGAGAGCGCCAAGTTGGACGGAGTTCGAGCCGCAATGTGCCAAAGTTAGGCTTGGAGACAATTGCTTGTAGTGATAAACCCTTTTCGCTCCAAAATATCAGAGATGTATTTGGCTCTGTACCCTCTATTTGTTCTAGATTTAATTTCTGCCCTGGACTCAAGGATATTGCATCAGTCCCGGAGGGTTTTTGAATTTTGATCGGGTTAGGTGTGCTATTTATAACTTCAACCCGGATATATTGGCCAGGTGTAAACTGAATTGGGTGCGACCCACACTTAGAGGCACAAGTTCGAGCTAAAGTATCACTGGGATTATTGATTGCTGCTACTAAAATGGTAGCTGCAACTAAAGCAAATGACAAAGGCTTAAACATAATACACAGTATAAGTACTAATCTAAAATATTACTTCAGTTTCAGACTATTAAGCCTCAGCATATTTTCCAGAATTACTTTGGTAATTCCCACTTATTAAATTCCTATAAGAATCCGGTTTGAATTCTGAAAATATCCGTAGGATGTGTTAGCGACAGCGTAACGCATCAAACCCTTGATAATAGTGCGTTACGAACTCCGTTCTAACACACTCTACAATACCTAATTTCGTTCAAAAATCAAATACTAATCCTATAATTACAAATTATTTGTTATAAACATCTCCTCTCGCACCAATGGCGTAAATTTCTATGTCTTTGGAATCAATATCGACTGTAAAAATAATTCTGTTTCTACCTATACGTAGTCTGTAAAATCCCTGCCAATCACCTTTCATTTTTTTGATATCTAGTTCTGTAAACGGGATAATACCTTGGTCTTCAACAGCAATAACAATCTGTTTTATTTGCTCCCGAATATTTTCGACATCTTCAGGATTTGCTTTTTCTAAAAATTTAATCGCTTTTTTGCGAAATTTTATTACCATATCTTACCCAATCGGTCATATCAATTACTTCATCCTCAGCATCATCTAAAGGTATACCAAATTCGGCTTCAAGTTCGCGTTGCTCATCATCATTTATGTAAGGAATAAGAATTTGGCAGAGGCGAAGTCTTTCTTCTTGCAGAACTTCACGCATCGTTTCTTTAATCAATGCTTTTAATTCTTGAATTTCCACTGTATGCTTTTTATTCATAGTTAGATGTATATATATTACCTAGTCTTAGCTTGTACGGGAGGAAAGGTTCAAGAGCAAATGAATAATAATCACTCACAACTGAATTTGGCTTTTACCTTTCCCCTCCTACTATGATGGCTCTTTAACCAAACCGTCCACTGATGTAATCTTCAGCTTCTTTGGTTTGAGGAGAACTGAACATCTGGGCTGTCGGATTAAACTCAACTAATTTCCCGCGACGTTTGCCATATTCGTCAATTTCTGTATTGAAGAAAGCCGTGAAATCTGCCACTCTGGAAGCTTGCTGCATATTGTGTGTCACCATGATGATGGTGTATTGCTGCTTCAATTCTAAGCAGAGTTCTTCTACTTGGCGGCTAGAAATGGGGTCGAGAGCAGAACATGGTTCATCCATCAATAATACATCTGGCTTCATTGCGATCGCACGAGCTATGCAAAGTCGTTGCTGTTGTCCCCCAGATAATGCAGTCCCCTTCTCTTTGAGTTTGTCTTTGACTTCATCCCAGATAGCAGCGCGTCTGAGGGAATCTTCCACCAATTCATCAATGTTACCTTTGTAACCGTTAGAACGCGGGCCAAAGGCAATATTTTCGTATATTGACTTGGGGAAAGGATTCGGTCTTTGAAAAACCATTCCAACTTGGCGGCGTAATTTGACAGAATTTATCTTAGGATCGTAAATATTGCGATCGCGATAATTAAGTCTACCCTCAACCTTAGCTCCAGGGATTAAATCATTCATTCGGTTGAAGCAACGCAGTAAGGTACTTTTACCACATCCTGAAGGGCCAATAAAAGCAATAATTTGTTTATTAGGAATCTTTAGATAGACATCTAAAAGTGCCAGAAATCCCCCATAAAACACCTTCACACCTTCAACATTGAAGACACTCTTCTCTTGATCTATTGTGGCACTATCTGATTGACTTCTATTATTGCTATAAGTCATTTAGCTGTTCTCCTAATATTCGTGAATTTATCCAATTAGATATTTAATTACCTAACGGATTGAGAAGCGTTGCCTGATATAAATTGCTACACCATTTAAAGCTAAAATCAAGACTAACAACGCAATAATTGTGGCCGCTGCTGCACTAGCAAAACCCGGTTCAGGACGAGTGATATAACTATAGATTTGAATGGGTAATGCCATAAATCTCTGAAACAAGCCAGGGTCAAAAGTGAGAAAACCCACAGCACCAACAACAATTAGAGAAGCTGCATCACCAATTGCACGGGATACAGAGATAATCACGCCGGTCAAAATACCAGGGACAGCATAGGGTAAAACGTGACTGCTGATAGTTCGCCATTTGGTGACACCTAAGCCGTAAGAAGCATTTCTCAGAGAATCTGGGACAGCGCGAATTGCTTCTCTAGCTGTCACAATAATTACTGGTAAAGACAGCAAAGATAAAGTCAATGCACCAGAAATCAAAGCGGGGCCAAACCCAAGCAAATAATTGAAAACTCCTAAACCCAGCAATCCATAGACAATAGAAGGTACTCCCGCCAGATTACTGATGTTAATCTCAATAATCGCTGTCCACCAAACTTTCGGTGCATACTCTTCTAGATATAAAGCGGCTCCAACACCAATAGGGACAGTTACTAAAATCACAACAGACCCTAAAAGAACACTGCTGATAATTGCAGGACGAATACCACCTTGGTCAGGAAAACGAGAAGGAGTTTCTGTGAGAAAGCCTGGTGATAAAAATCTGCCTAATCCATCTCGAAAAATATCAAAAAGTAGCAATGCTAGGACAAATAAACCAATCAGCAATCCTAACAAAAAAAGTACTTCAAAAACTTTCCCTAATGTCTCCCTACTCTCAACATTATCGGTAAATTCCGCCGCAGAATCTAGAGAATCATCTTGTTGATAACTTGTAGCCATATCTATTTAGTCGTATTTTTCTTTAAAGCGATTAGCAACCCAGTAACTAACAATATTCAAAGCCAGGGTAAGTATAAATAGAACAGCGCCTACAGCATATAATGTCTTGAAATTGAGACTACCACGCGGACTATCTCCACCAGAAATTTGCGCCATGTAAGCTGTCATGGTTTCTACTGATTCCATGAAGTTAACAGTTAGTCTTGGTTGTTGTCCGGCGGCAATGAGGACAGTCATTGTTTCACCCACAGCGCGAGAAATACCCAAAATAATCGAGGCGATGATTCCAGAAAGTGCGGCTGGTAGAACTACTTTAAAAATGGCTTCTAGTTTAGTGATACCTAAAGCATAAGCTCCTTCTCGCAAAGAACCTGGAACTGCTTTAATAGCATCTAAACTGATAGAACCAACAGTAGGAGTAATCATTATCCCCATCATTAACCCTGCACTCAAAGCGTTGAATATTTCCAGAGGCATAAGATTCCGCAGCAATGGTGTAAGGAACAACAGCGCAAAGTAACCATATACTACTGTTGGGATTCCTGCCAAAAGTTCCACTGCTGGACGTAAAATTGCTGCTACTTTGGGTTGAGCATATTCACTCAAATAAATGGCAGAAGATAAACCCAAAGGAATAGCAACCGCCATAGCAATAGCTGTAGTCAATAAAGTGCCATTAATCAAAGGCCAAACGCCAAAATGTTTATTAGCAAATAGAGGTGTCCATTTAGTATCAAGAAAGAATTGGGCGAAAGAGACTTCTTGGAAAAAACTGAATGTCTCCTGAAAAATAATTACGACAATACCAAAGGTAGTCAAAATTGAAACTAAAGCACAAGCAAATAAAATTGCTGCAACAATCTTTTCTGATATATCTTCAGAAGCATTTTTATCCAGTGATTGTCTGGATAGTAGATAAGGATCGTCTTGATAATTAGTATTTTGCATAAACAGTTATTTTTTAACTACAACAAGACTACAATGACTCAGACTTTATTTAAATAAAGTTTGTGATTGGTTCACCCGGTTTTGCTTTTTTAAACTTTGTCCCAGTTTCACCAGTAGCAAATTTTCGTTTTACTTTGACATAAGCTTCATCAGGTAGTGCCACATAACCAACACTATCTACCCACTTCCAGGAATTTTCTAGATAAAAATCTACAAATTCTTTGACTGCTGGCTTAGTATCTAAGGATTTTTTACTGACATAGATGAAGAGAGGACGAGACAAAGGTGTATAGATGTTTTTGATCACATTATCCACAGGCACTGGTTTTTCACACTTTCCTGTAGGACTTTCTACAGCAACTAGATTCAGTTTTTCTTGATTTTGAATATAGTAAGATATCCCCACATAACCCAAAGCTGTTGCATCACCTGACACTCCTTGTACGAGAAGGTTTTGATTCTGAGTGGCAGTATAATCTGTACGGCCATTCTTGGCTTTGCCAGTCACAGCTTGAGTCATATAATCGAATGTTCCGGTATCCGAAGATGGAGCATACAACTTCAGATTTTCGTTAGGAAACTTAGAATTAACTTGATTCCATTTCAAAATTTTCCCGTCTGATTTCCCGCCCCAAATTTTACCTAGTTCCTTAATAGTTAGACATTTGGCAAAGTTATTTTGGCGGTTGGCAATCACGGCGATACCATCTAAAGCTACAGGCAACTCGACAAATTTAATATTCTTACTTTGACATTTTTTGATTTCTTCATCTCTAATGGTACGAGAAGCACCAGCTATATCAATATCGCCATTACAAAATTTACTGAAACCACCACCAGTACCACTTGAGGCAACGCTGACTTTAGCTTCAGGTTTGACTTTACCGTATTCTTCTGCAACTGCTAAAGAAATAGGAAAACCGACAGCTGCACCATCAATACTTACCTGGCTTTTCTTTTCCTCGCTGCTGCTACAACCAGTGGTACTGCTGGCAATAATCATTAAAAATATGAGGAGAAAGCTATCCTTAAATCTGCTACGAAAGCTCATAAATTATCAATTGGGTAAAGTGACCGAGAATTCTTTATACTTAGCTATCTGCTAGTAGATAATCTAGATATCATGCTTTGCTGGCAGCTTGAACTTTATCAAAAATTGCTCCATCTCCAAAAAACTTTTTCTGGATAATATCCCAGCCACCTAAATCTTGAGATGTGAATAAAGTTTTAATTGGCGGATATTGTGATGCTACTTCTTGGGTGACAGTGGGGTTCACTGGACGGTATTGTAATTTAGCAAATTCACGTTGAGCTTCTGTAGAGTAAAGAAAATCAACAAATGCTTGGGCAACTTCCCTTGTACCGTGTTTATCAACGTTTTTGTCAACTAAGGCTACAGGATTATCAATGGAAATATTGACTTGGGGGACAACATAAGGTAATTTATTTCCATTTTTACCTGCTAAAATTACCTCGTTTTCGTAGTTGATTAAGACATCACCCTGATTTTTTTGGAAAAATAAATCGCTAGCTTCACGTGCATCTTTCGTCAAAATAGGAGTATTTTTATAAACTTTGGTGACGTAATCTAAGGCTGTGGCTTCGTCACCTCCGTTTAGAGTTACCGAACCCCAAAAAGCTAAGAATTCCCAGATAGCAATACCAGAAGTTTTTGGGTTAGCCGCAATCACTTTCACGCCATCTTTTGCTAAGTCTGCCCAAGTATTTATACCTTTGGGATTGCCTTCGCGGGTAACGATCGCAGCAACCGATCTACTAACAATACCACTTCTCGGAGCTTTGGTTTCCCAACCCGTTTTAATCAAACCTGCAAGAGAAATTTTGTTGACATCTAGCGGAAGTGCCAAATGTACTATATCTGCTTCTTGCGAACCAGCAATCACAGCCGCCGCTTGAGCGCCAGAACCGCCATAACTTTGCTCAAATGTGACGTTTTGATTATGTTCTTGCTTCCACTTTTCGACGAATTTGGGAATTATTTGGTCATGAGCCGCTTTGGTGACAGAGAAAGAAACGAGTTTCAGCTTAACATCATTTTTGCTAGCTGAACTGCTTCCAGAGCAGGAGGCAACTGTGATACTCAAAAAAGCACCTATTAGAAACAGGCTCACAAAGCTTTGTAGAGTGTGTTTATTCAACCAATTTCTAATTTTGTGTTGATATGAGAGTTGTATGGTCTGCCAAGCTTTCATGACATAAGACTGTATTCTCTCAATTAGTAATTTTCTTAAATGTGTTGATTGTTGCGACTGGCTCATCAGAATCACCCCTAAATCTACGGTATTTGTAGATGAATACCGTAATTAAAAAGATTATAGGGTATATAGAATAATATTTATCATCTGGATTAAATTTTTTTTTACAAGTAGCAAAAGTAGGATCTAAACTCTGCGTTCTGCCAAACTCCAAAAAGCTGATTTGTTTACAGCATACATACGTTAGTTTTGTATATAATTGCCCCAATAATTTATTGTTAAGAGTTGGGGAAAAGCTAAAAAAGTTTCTCGCTTTTGTCCATAAAAGACCACTAAGAGGTTTTACTACCAAAAACCTGTCCCTCTGCGAATCGGAGAGGGAAAGAATTGAACTTTAAAAAAGTTCGTCGCACTCACGTAACATTAGTTCATCTGATGGCTTCGGGAATTCTCAAAAATCGATATAATTCGTAAGATTGATATAAGTATCTTCACTAGTTATTGCGTCTTATACTCTACCTGTATTGTTACAACCAGCTTAGGATAGACTAAAAGTACTTTTTGCGAAAAATGGTAGAAAAAATCACAGCTGTGTTTAATGGCAAAGTCTTCTATCCGACTGAATCGATCGCACTGCCAATCAATACCCATGTGCGAATTAGTATCGAAATTTTACCGCCAAGCGAACACAAAACGGTATCATTTCTGCAAACAGCGCGATCGCTCAATTTAGATGGGCCGCCTGACTGGTCTACCAATATAGATAAATACTTGTACAGTAAGTAAACTTTCCATGCATTCTGAAGTCTTTCTTGATACATCCTTTGCCATTGCTTTATCTGCACCGAGCGATCGCTTGCATGACCGAGCCTTACATCTGGCTAAAATGTTACAAGCAGCAGAAACTCGTTTGGTGACAACACAGGCGGTAATGTTGGAAATTGGCAATGCCTTATCCCAACAACCTTATCGTCAGGCAGCAATCATATTATTAAATTCTCTAGTAGCAGACTCCAAAGTAGAAATTGTCCCTCTCTCCCAGGAACTCTACGAACGTGCTTTTGAGCTATATCGGGAACGAACTGAGAAAGAATGGGGATTTGTAGATTGCGTATCTTTTATTGTGATGGAATATAGCGGAATCACTGAAGCCCTAACTGCTGATGAGCATTTTCAACAAGCTGGATTTCGAGCATTACTGCGAGAAAATTTGCCTTAAGGATTAGGAATGGAGAATTGGGAATTGGGAATGGGGAATTGGGAATTGGTTATTCTACAAATGACAAATGACAAATGACTAATGACAAATGACAAATGACAAATGACAAATGACTAACGACAATTAAATATTTCGTTACAATCAGCTTGTGCATTAGGCATTCAAGAGTTATCAGCCATGAAATTGATTTCCGATCCACCGATTCCTGTAAAAATTCAAAAAATGAAGGAACGGGTGCGGTGGATGCATCCAAGTTTTGTGCAACGGGGAATTGACCAAACCAGCATGGTTATTGACGATCGCAGGGAAGATAGTCCAGAATTTTCCTTTATGGTTATCGGTGATTCTGGTACTCAATCCCATTATCGACACCACCCCCAACGAAAAGTTGCCGAACTGATGCTGGCTCACCGCGATGATTGCAGCTTTGTGTTGCACACAGGTGATGTAATCTATGTGGTAGGTTCCCAAGAGTATTATTCAACAAACTTTATTGAGCCTTACCGGGAATTTCTTGTCGGTGGTAACAACCCAAACAGCATTCCTTATGACCGTATGGTGTTTAATCTGCCATTCTTGCCAGTACCAGGTAATCATGATTACTACGATGTACCGTTGATGTACCGTTTATTGACTGGAACAACATCTTCATTACGTCGCCTGTTCCGCTACAAAGATATTGAGATTGGCTGGCATGGATCGTATCAAGGTAATGCTTATGCACGAGCATTTATGGATTATACCCAAGCGATCGCTTCCCCACAAGAATTAGAACGTCATTTAGATAAACACTATACTGCTAAGACGAACACCGGGCGGTGTTTGCGTTACGAACCCGGACAGTTTACCCGCTTACCCAATCGCTATTACACCTTTCGGGCGGAATTGACTTTTTCGCATTGGATTCCAATACTTTTAATACACCATCACCTTTACCTGCAACTCAAGAAGGGGAAATTTACCGCCGGGAATTGCAAAAGCGTCGCCAGGAAATAGATCGAGAAGAATTGCAGATTTTGGGAATCTGCGATGGACTAAACCCAGATAAACCCACCGAAGCGGAACAACTTGATGAACTTACCGCCAAATTAGATCAAATAGATGAGATCAAAATCGATATTGAAAAACAATTGGCATCTGATAAAATGCCTGAGATCGATTTTGAACAACTTGAATGGTTGCGAAGCAGACTTATTGAATCTTGGAACACCTCTGAAGTGCGCGGACGTGTAATCTTTTTTCACCATCCGCCTTATGTTACTGAGGCTACTAAATGGAATCAGGCACAAACCTTGGCGGTTCGCCACCGTTTGCGCTGGGTGTTTGAACGAGTGGCAGAAACTCTTGGTTCTCTAATTAAAGAACGTCCCATAGTCGATTTGATTTTAAATGGTCACGCTCACTGTTTGGAGCATCTTTGCACAACTGATACCGGATTTGCTGACTCTCACATTAACGCTCTTTTATTACTCCGAAAAAATAAAATATTCGTAGGTTGGGTTGAACGAAGTGAAACCCAACAAAACCAGAGATTGTTGGTGTTGGGTTTCGTTCCTCAACCCAACCTACGCCTAAATTCATCAAAGTCCTTAAAAATAAGGGTGGATGATTTTTATCCGACGAGAGTCATAAAAGAGCGTTAACTGCATTATCTCTGGTGGTAGTGGTCATCGTCCTCGTTATCAACGGCGAAAGGGGACTGAATTGATGGAGACTTTTACAGAAATTGCAGGTAAACCTACTCGGAAAGTTGCCGATTCAATGCTTTTTGTGGGTCGTCACGACTACAATTTTCAGAACCGCCTGCCTTACTCATGTGTGCGGATTGATGTTTTGGATGGTAGCCCACCCAAGTTTATCATTAGACCGTTGGTTACTGAACGAGTTGGGGATGAGTGGTGTAACCGCGAACTTGAACCTTTTGTGATTTAAATGGGAATATATAGGATTACTATTTGATTTTTGAACGAAATTAGGTATTGTAGAGTGTGTTAGAACGGAGTTCGTAACGCACTATTATCACTTATTTGATGCGTTACGCTGTCGCTAACACATCCTACGGATATTTTCAGTTTTATGCGTTACGCTGTCGCTAACACATCCTACGGATATTTTCAGAAATCAAACCGGATTCCTATAGTTAAGTTTCTCTTCCTTACGAGACGCTGCGCGAACGCGTCCTTCTCCCTTGGCGTTAGCTTCTCCCTTTGGGAGAAGGGGAGACGCTAACGCCTTTGTGGTTCGTTAAAAATGAGGAACGAACCACAAAGGCGCAAAGGACACAAAGAAAGTTTGGTGCAACTTCACAAAGCAATGATATTAACCCAAGCGTATTGATTTAAAAGGATGCGATCGCGTCTTCATTATCGATCGGTTCGCCCATCGTCATGGTTTTTGCAAGCGTTTATATCCTAATCTGGAATAGAGTTTTGATAATTTCAGATTATGGCAGGACATAGTAAATGGGCAAATATTAAGCGCCAAAAAGCGGTAGTAGATGCAAAAAAGGGTAAAACCTTCACTCAGTTATCGCGGGCGATTATTGTTGCGGCTAGAAGCGGCGTTCCCGATCCGGCGCTGAATTTTCAACTCCGCACGGCAATTGACAAGGCAAAGGCAGCGAGTATCCCCAATGATAATATTGAACGAGCGATCGCTAAAGGTGCAGGCACTTTTGGCGGAGATAACGCTATCTTTGAAGCGATTCGCTACGAAGGATACGGCCCTAGTGGTGTAGCGATTTTAATTGAAGCCCTCACAGATAATCGCAATCGCACTGCTGCTGACTTACGTGTAGCTTTTAGTAAAAATGGTGGCAATCTTGGTGAAACAGGTTGCGTTAGCTGGATGTTCGATCAAAAAGGCGTTTGTCTAGTACAGGGTGCGATCGACGAAGAACGGCTTTTAGAAGCGTCCCTTGAAGGCAATGCCGAGTCTTATGAGATGACTGAAGATGAGATGGCTGAGGTTTTTACTGACATTGGCAATTTAGAAACCCTTAGTCAGACACTCAAAAATCAAGGCTTTAAGGTGACTGATGCCGAATTTCGCTGGATTCCTAGTAATAGTGTAGAAGTTACCGATCTAGATCGGGCGCGATCGCTTTTCAAGTTAATTGACACTCTAGAAGGCTTGGATGATGTGCAAAATGTCACAGCTAATTTTGATATAGCAGAAGAATTGATGAATATCAGTCTTTCTTAATCAATATTCACATAGCATCATACCCCATAAAGATGCTCAGGCGCGATGCCGATAGTGAGTCTTGCCTACGGTACGCTGGCACGAACGAGCGTCATCGCCCGTCAGTCTAAAAGATATAGATGATGTGCAAAATATTACATTTAACCTCTGAGATAGCAGAGGCAACAAGCATCACATATAGCAAAGCATTGAGCGTAAACCCAGTTAATTCAAGGCTTTCAGCAATCAATACTATCCTAACCTACGTGACTACAGTCATATCAAGGTATTTACTTAAAGTCATCTATCTGGGAATAGAGATAATTTAAAAATCACACGTAAGATTCACATAAATTACAAACTAATGACATACCGCTAGTAGATAGTTAGGCAATTGATTATTTGACGAGGAGTTTCAAATGAATAAGTTCGCTAAAGCCTTACTTTTGGCTTTAATGTTGGCTGCACCTGTAGCTGTTTCTGCATCCACTGTTCAAGCTAAAACTACTTCTAGCCCGACTACAACTTACGCAACTGCTAAAGTTGCCAAATCCAAGACTGCAAAACGGCACAAACACCACCGCCATCACAGCAAAGCTATTAGAAGTAAGTCTGTAGTTAAACAATCCGCACTGAAAAAACACGTTACTCCAACAGGTACAACTACCCCAGGTGCAACTACCCCACCCGCAGCTACACCAACCAACCCAAATAACTAATTCTGAACTTACGCATTTAAAATCTCAAACCTCGATTCTTTTTCAAAAGGAGAATATTAAAAATATCCTTAGAAAGGGAATTGGGGGATCTATTATGTGTAAATTTTAATAATTATTTATGAAAGTAAATAGCTGTTTCTCGACTCATCTTTTGTAAAGCCGCCAGACGTTTACTTTATATCTGCTTAATAATAAGACGACGCAGACTATAAACCTTCATTCATGAGTATTTTACTGCTCAAATATGATTTATATAGTTGCTACTAACTTTATGTTTTGTAGTAGTTATATAGCAAGTTTATTTTCTACTATTTTCTACTATTTTCTAAATACATACCATACCATTTAGACCTACTGCGGATCGCAGCAGGTTTTTTTATTTGGTAGATTTCTCTAAAAAAGAAAATAACGCTTATTTAGTCCAAAAATTAATCCTAGATAATTGCCGAAAGGCTTCAGTTATTTTTCTCTGTAGAGTAATAAATATTTATGTCTTTTATAGATGCTAATATCGGCAAAAATATCCACAAAAACTTCATATAAATAACAAGAGAATGACATCTGTCTTTGTCATATTTAATTCATGGGTTCACTACACAAATGGAATCAAGGAAATCACATGAATAAGTTTGCTAAAGGTTTAGTTCTAGCTCTAGTACTTGCTACTCCCATAGCCATTGCTGCACCAATGTTTCAAGCTGCACCAGCTTCAGCGGCTGTTAAGCATCATAGATATCATCACAAAGGTATTAAGAAACATCACATCAAAACACATCACTAATAATCTCCTGCTGTCAAACACAGCATATTTAATGATTAGTTACACTTACTAGTGATAGTTGGTAGTAGCTCCGCAACAAAATTTATACTTTATTTATCTGAAAATAAGTAAAGCTGTGTTACCTCGCTGTTGTCCTCAGTCATCGGCGGGGTTTTTCAATGTTTGCTTGCTCTAAAGGGTGCGATCGCGTCAAAATAAGAGTTAAAGACGCTGTAACTTAACTTAACAATGGCCACGCAGCTTGAGCAAATTTCCCCTCAACTAACACCGCCAGACTTGCGGGGATATGAATATGATTTGGTAATTGTCGGCGGTGGGATTATTGGGTTAACTCTAGCCTCTGCTTTAAAAGATTCTGGCTTGAGTATCTTGCTGATTGAAGCAAAAGTGGCTTCAGTGGCGGTAGCCAAGGGACAAGCTTATGCAGTTCATCAGCTTTCGGCGCTAATTTACCAAGGAATTGGAGTTTGGGACAAGATATTGCCTCAAATCGCGAAATATTGCCGAGTTCGCCTTTCTGATGCCGATTATCCCAATGTGGTGGAATTTACCACAGATGATATAGATACAGCAGAGTTGGGTTATGTGGCAGAACACCAAGCGCTGTTGCAACCTTTGCAGGAATTTGTCCAAGATTGTCCAAATGTGACTTATTTATGTCCGGCTGAAGTGGTGAATACGGATTACCAGCAGGATATAGTCGCGATCGATATTAAAGTTGGCGATCGCTTACAGACAGTTCGCAGCAAATTAGTGATAGCAGCAGATGGGGCGCGATCGCCAATTCGTCAAGCTGCGGGTATCAAAACCTCTGGCTGGAAATATTGGCAGTCTTGCATCGTGGCATTTGTCAAACCAGAAAAATCTCACAATAACACTGCTTACGAAAGATTTTGGTCTAGCGGGCCCTTTGCGATTTTACCTTTACCGGGGAACCGTTGCCGCATTGTCTGGACAGCCCCCCACGAAGAAGCAAAAGCTTTATGTGCCTTAAATGATGAGCAATTTTTAGCAGAACTTACCCGTCGCTATGGCGATCAGATGGGAAAATTGGAATTACTAGGCGATCGCTTTGTATTCCAGGTACAACTCATGCAAAGCGATCGCTATGTTCTCCCCCGACTAGCATTAATTGGTGATGCGGCGCACAATTGTCATCCAGTGGGCGGACAAGGTTTAAATCTGGGGATTCGAGATGCAGCAGCTTTGGCGCAAGTAATCCAAACAGCGCACCAAGCGGGTAAAGATATTGGCGACATTCAGATTCTTAAAGGTTATGAACGCTGGCGCAAGCTAGAGAATTTAACTATTTTAGGTTTCACCGATTTATTAGATCGGATATTTTCTAATAACTTCTTACCTGTGGTAGTGCTTCGTCGCTTGGGTTTATGGTTTTTGCAACGAGTCCCTGTATTAAAGGTGTTTATGCTGAAGTTGATGATTGGCTTGAAAGGACGAACTCCAGAATTGGCAAAACGCTAGATGACAGCAGCTTGAAAAATCTGGTTTGGGGTGAGATTCAATTCGGGAAAAGTTTGGGAGATAATAATCGCATTATCTCGAAACTTACTTATCTGATATTCCCCATCAACCAAGTTACAAACGGTGATTGTCGGTTGTTTGGGATTGCCGATAAAATTACGTCCACCCAAGGCGGCATAATCGACAATCCAGTATTCTGGGATACCCATCTCTTCATAGTCAGCGTATTTTAAATAGTAATCGTCCCGCCAGTTGGTTGATACAACCTCAATTGCCAAAGGGATCGATGCACCCAAACTTACGATAGATTGTTTTTTCCATAATTTTTCGTTTGCCAGATTTGCACGATTTAGCACCAACACATCTGGGAGATAACCAGAATCTTTTTCAGGAGGTCTAACTATAGCTTGGCTGGGCATGAAGTAGGGGAGGTCTAATCGGTCAAATTCAACTGTTACTTTTCTTGCTAAAAAACCCTTTACTTCTTCGTGTTCCCCTACTGGTTGTGCCATCTCAACAATTTCTCCTTTATGTAGTTCATAGCGAACTCGTCGATTTTCGGGTAGCCAATCGACGAATTCCTCAAAGGTTACTAGCTTGGGTATGGCTTGAGTCATAGATGATAGAGAATTACTGAATCATAGAAATATTATCTCTAATTCCGCGATCGCATTGCTTGCAAATTAGCCTAACCTTTTACGGTGCGATCGCTGTAGCTGAAAATAAACGCTCACAAATTGGCTGCCCAAAGAATGGAGAAATTGCTATAGCAAGTTTTGGGTGATGCGTTACGCTGGCGCTAACGCATCCTACAAGAGCCGAGATCGGGCGATCGCTGCTCTTGTAGATTGGATTGAGATCGGGTAGCACAATCCTGTAGGGTAGCTAAACATTTCAGCCTGAATCTACTATGACTTGTGCCGCCAAGGGCTTACCCTTCGCAGTCTAATCGATTGCTGTATTGCTCAAGTGGCATAAGAATTATATACCAAAGATAGATGTAATAGTATTTAATATGTGCTAATTACTCAATATTGCTAACTGTGGGATTGAAAATTAAGATTTTTCTACATAAAATTAAAAATCTAAAATTAAAAATTGGTAATACTGATGGCTAGGAGTGTTAAAGTTTCAGGAAATTCATCGGAAATTTTCAGCGAGTATTCATGCTGAAGAAACTACAGAAAAAGCAAATTTCGATCATTGCAGGTGCGGCACTGTTTGCCTTTTTAGCTGGGGCGATGGTATCAGCACCTCAGATTGGTAAAACCGTTGGGCAATGGCTCAAAGTGGGTAAGAATCAGACACAGCAAACATCTGATGCTAGCATTGCCCAATCAGCCGTCTTTCCACTGATATCACAATCTTTGCCAGAACGGGCGGCAAAACTAGCAGCGATCGCCGGACAGTCGCCTTCGCCAGACCGAAATCGCGCTCGTTATCTTTTGGCGAGTGATTACATTGAAAGAACCCAAGGGCAAAAAGCGCTGGTTTTACTCCAAGGATTGGAGAAAGACTATCCTATCCTCGCGCCCTACATTTTGCTGAAACAGGCCCAGGCACAGGATATCCTGGGCGCAGACGGCAAAGCCTCGGATCTCAGGCAAAGTGTGCTGAAACAGTATCCTAAAGAAGCCGCTTCGGTAAAAGCACTATATCTAATTGCCCAACCGAAGCAACAAGAAATAGCGATCGCTCAATTTCCTTCCAATCCTCTAACTTGGGAAATAATTCGCAAACGCTTGCAAGAAAATCCCAATCAGCCAAAATTACAATTGATTTTGGCTACTTATGCTTACGATCAACCAGGTATAGTGGGCGTTTTGGATCAGCTAGTAAAACAGCCTACCCTCAAACCCGAAGACTGGGAACTAATTGGCACCAGCTATTGGGAAAATAGTCAATTTCTGAAAGCGGCAAATGCTTATGCCAAAGCACCCAAAACATCGCGCAACCTCTACCGGACTGCACGAGGGTTACAAGTAGGAGGCAAAGATAAAGAAACAGCGATCGCTACCTATAAACAATTGGTGCAGCAATTTCCCAATACCGAGGAAACTGGGACTGCACTACTGCGGTTAGCAGAAACCACAAAGACAGGTAAAGATGGCTTACCTTATCTCGATCGGGTAATTAGTAAATTTCCTAAACAAGCTGGGACTGCACTGGTACAAAAAGCCAAAACTCTCGAAACCCTCAAGGATCAAAAGTCAGCTAGCGCGGCGTGGCAATTACTCATAGCCAAGTACGGCAATTCTGATGAAGCCGCAGAGTACCGTTGGAAAATCGCCCAAGATAAAGCCAAAGCCAAAGATTACGTTGGTGCTTGGCAATGGGCAGAGCCAATTGTCACCAACAATCCCAACAGCATTTTAGCTCCGAGAGCCGGCTTTTGGGTCGGTAAATGGGCAGCTTCACTAGGCAAACAGCAGGAATCTCAAACTGCTTATAACTATGTAATTAGTCAGTTTCCCTACTCTTACTATGCATGGCGAGCAGCCAATATGCAGGGGCTAAATGTCGGCAACTTCGACAACGTGCGCGTCATGAACCCGGAAGTAATCGCACCCCAGCGTTCATTACCACCGGCTGGTTCTGAGACTTTCAAAGAATTATATTTGTTGGGTCAAGACCGCGATGCCTGGTTACAATGGGAAACGGAATTTCAGAATAAAATTCAGCCAACGGTAGCAGAGCAATTTACTGAAGGGTTGATGCGACAGGCGAAGGGTGAAAATCTCATCGGAATTGACAAAATTTCTAAATTAGAAGATCGGGAAATACCAGCAGAACTTGCCCAATATCAAACTCTGAGCAAACAGATCGCCTACTGGCAGGCCCGTTACCCATTTCCCTATCTCCGAGAGACTGAAAAATGGTCTATTGAGCGTAAACTCAATCCTTTGCTAGTGACCGCTCTAATGCGTCAAGAGTCACGGTTTGAGCCAAAAATCAAATCCGTCGCTGATGCTACTGGCTTAATGCAGTTGTTGCCCAGTACAGCTAAATGGATCGCCCCACAAATTAAGGTGGATATCAAAACAATAAACCTGGAAAATCCCAACGATAATATTATGCTGGGTACTTGGTATTTGGATCATACCCATCAGCAATATAACAATAACTCGCTGTTAGCGATCGCCAGTTACAATGCTGGCCCCGGTAATGTCTCCAAATGGCTGCAAACTCTAACTACACAAGACCCAGATGAGTTTGTTGAACAAATTCCCTTTGATGAAACCAAAAATTATGTGCGTCAGGTATTTGGCAACTACTGGAATTATTTGAGACTTTACAACCCGGAAATTTCTGGAGTCGTAGCAAAGTACTCTACTACACACCCAAAATTACCGGCGCAGTGATTTTACTTAATCAGATAAGCAAGTAGGGAGCAGGGAAAACACATATACAATTTTTTTTACATGAGTTCGATGAACCTCTCCCTGCCTTGAATTTTTGTTCAATTTAGTCACTCTCTAACTCGGAGAGTGACTGCCTTTGCGTAGTAAAAATGACTAATTATGTAGATACCATTTAATCTGTCAAACTTACGCATACTTAAGTGGAGCGATCGCCTATTTCACTGCCAACAGCTTGAGTTGAGTGCGATTTAAGTATTAATATATCTTAAATAATATTAAATATTACTTTTTTCGCACCATCCTTAATTTTTGTGCCCAATGGAGTTAGCTTCAAAAGAATTTAAGTCAGAACTGATATTAGAAGTCCAAGCCTGCCTGCAATTGGCAGTTCCTCTGGTAATTACTCAAATATTAGAAGCGGGCATTCCTTTATTGGATGGGGTGATGATGGGCTTACTTAACAGCCAAGCCTTAGCTGCGGGTGCTTTAGGTGCTGTTACCTTTTCTACCCTAGCTTCCGTTTGTCGTTCTATTCTTTCAGCCGTAGGTGTGAGTGTTGCAAATGCTTTTGGTGGAGGCAAAATAGACCAAGTTAGCCGTGCTACCGGTCAAGGAATTTGGTTAGCTGTGACGATGTGCTTACCTGTGATGTTTATCATTTGGCACTTTGACTATATCCTGCTGCTGACTGGTCAAGAAGAAAGCAATGTGTTATTGGCTCAAACCTATTTGCGGTCTATTGTTTGGAGTTTTCCTGCTGCACTCGGTTTTTGTATCTTAAAAGAAGTTAGCTCTGCTCTCAATCGTCCCCAATTCCTAGCAGTAATTACGGTATCTGGACTATTCTTGAATGCAGTTGCTAATTACGTGCTAATGTTCGGTAAATTTGGTTTCCCAGCCCTTGGTTTAGCAGGTATTGGTTGGGGAAGCACACTCATTTTTTGGCTGAATTTTATTGCTGCCGTCAGTTGGGTTTGCTTGGACGACTACTTTAAGGACTACCAACTTCATCGCGCTTTGCATCAGTTCGATAAAGATATGTTTGTAGATATCTTCCAAACTGGATGGTTCTTGGGGTTGCAGTATGGAGCAGAAATTGGAGTCTTCACCGCCACTGCTTTAATGATGGGGTGGTTTGGGACAGAGACGTTAGCAGCCCATGAAATTACCGTTGAGACAGAAAGTTTCGTCGAAACGGTGTCTATAGGTATTTCTTATGCCATCACAATGAGAGTAGGACAGCTGAGGGGACAAAACGATCTCAAAGGTGCAAGCATAGCTGGATTTGTCTGTATTGCCCTTGCTACTCCCATTGTTACCATTGTGGGATTAATTTTTTTGCTGTTTCCCAACTATATTGTAGCAATGTATTTGGACACCAGTAATTTGGATAATGTCGAGATAGTTAAAACGGCAACTTCTTTCCTCGCTGTGGGGGCATTAGTCCAAATATTTTATAGTATTCAGACTATTGCTGCTGGTGCATTAATTGGGTTGAAGGATACCAAAATACCAGTGTTGATCGCCATGTTCGCTTACTGGGGTGTAGGTCTAGGTGGTGGCTATCTGATGACATTCACTCTTGGTTGGGGTGCTATAGGTTTATGGTTGGGTTTAGCATTAGGGCTACTTATGGGCGCAGTGCTTTTAACTTGGCGTTTTTATTTTTTGACTTCCGACATAGCATCAAAGTCCTGCTCAGAGACGTAAAGTTTTACGTCTTTACATCCAGATTAATATCGCGATTCAACAAGGCAAATTAGTCTATTTAAAATAACTTAAAATTAGAAAAACTAAATAATTGAAGACATAGAAACTTTGAATTATGCTGACTCCTGAAGACATAGAAAAGTTTATTAACAATGCACCGAAATGTGAAGTTCGTCAGAGTGGAATTGATGGTTACGGGCTTTTTGCTAAGGAGTTGATATTAGAAGCAGAGGAAATAATAGACTTTAGCTTTCCCAATTTTTACCAAGAAGTTAGATATGCCGACCAAACCGATGAATTTCTGAGGGAGGGTAAATTTATTGGAATTACTGAGGAAATTTGTTTAACGGCTGAGGGTTCAACTAAGTTCGCGGCAGTCAATCATTCTCGAAATCCCAATGCTGTGGTTGACCTTGAAAAACGCCAAGTATTTGCTTTGATAGATATTCAACCTAATGAGGAAATAACTATAGACGTGCGTTTGGAGCCAATGTCCGAGCGAGCAAAGCAATTCTCGCCGTGGCTTTGAGCTAAATGTAGGGATGTAAAGTTTTATGTCTCCACAAGGATTTTCATCGTCATTCACAATAAATTTCATACCGCAATCAGCAACGGCAAAAAACCGCCACTTATGACTAAATCAACATTTGTACCTTTGCCATGCAGACTCAACTATTTCAGCAATGATTTCTGTGTATGTCACACCACCCAAACGTCCCATAATTACCAGGTCTGAGCGGATATAATGTAGCCCTGGTAGTGGGTTAACCTCCATAAACTGCAACACGCCGCTAGCATCGCAACGCAGATCCACGCGGGCTGCGTCACGGCAACCAAGAGTATGGTAAACATCTAGGGCTAGCTGCCTTGCCTGTGCTGCCAGTGGTTCGGGATCTATGAGCAAATCATAAGATACCCGTTCCAGATACTCATCCTTGTTGAGGGTGGTATAGGCGAAAGCTTCCGTTTGTCCTGTCAAAATTACTTCCATCACACCTACTACATGTGAGTTGCTGCCGTTGCCAATAATGCCCACTGTTACTTCTCGGCCGGGAAGAAAAGTTTCTACGAGTACGGACTGCTGAAATAGTTCGCGTAACACTTGATAAGTACTGACTAGCTCTTCACGTTCTTTGACAAGAGAACGCCCAGTTACCCCTTTAGAACTGCCCTCCGCCACAGGCTTGAGGAAAACTGGCATTGGCAGCGATGCGGCTGTTGCTTCTGCTGTAGTATTCACCACTTCAAAGGGGGCTGTCGGCAAACCGCGATCGCGCACCACTCTTTTAGCAAGTGCCTTGTCTAACGTTAAAGCACAGGTGAGCGGATCGGAAAATGTATAGGGTTGAGCGAATAATTCACAAACTGCCGGAACTTGAGCTTCACGAGAGCGACCTTTCAAACCTTCAGCAATATTGAAAACCAGATCCCAGCGATCGCCTTTTACCAAGCAGAGAGCGAGTTCTCTACCATTACCAATCCGTTCAACCTGATGACCTAACTGAAATAATGCATCTTCCAGCCAAATGATAGTTTCTTCATCATCGAACTCCATCACCTCAGAAGCACTGAAACCAGCCTTAAGGTAGTCTGTCTTCAGGTCATAACACAGACCAATTAATAACCCCATAGCCCGATAATTCCTGTTGAGAAAGCTTTCGCTGTTAGCTTTAATATACAAATCAGATGTCTTTAGAGTGTTCCAAAAAATAAATGATCCAAAACCCGTCGTTGCGAGCGAAGCGAAGCAATCCCAAGGGCTGCGATTGCTTCGCTTCGCTCGCAACGACAATTGGGCATTTTCTTTCTTGGAGTACTCTTACTAATTCCTCAATGAAGTAAATGAAGATGTCTAATTGACAACATCGAACCAGATAGAAGATTTATCGTTAGGAGAACCGTTATAGTTGGCAGTAATTTCTTCTCCTGCTTCTATATCTCGGTAAGCAATTAATTCCACCTCCCCTTCGGCGAATTTTTTCACATAGTAAGTATTAGGTTCGTAAGAATGGTTAAAAAGTGACGCTAAACCCAGAGCGATCGCCGCAGCTTTATCTTCCCAATCGTAGTAATAGTTACCCAAAATTGTTTTATCTAGAAATTCAACCTGTTCTGCGGGTATAACCACAACTGGCGATCTCTCAACGATCTCTCCTTTTAAAAAGCGCTTTTGTGCGAAGATACCTCGACCTTTTAGGTTTGTATTACTAACAATCAACATTCCAACTACTCTCCTATGATTACTTAGTTTTTTGTTTTGCCATCATCCAACATAACCATCCCAACTGGCTCTTTTAGATGATAGCGATCGACTTATATATAGCGTCAGCCCTACTCCACTGGATCTACATAAGTGTATGTATTACCTGCCCAGTTTCGCACTGTAACTGTGCCCTTCTCATAACCAAGTAGAGTCTCGGCTTGAATCGGGACTTTGCCACCGCCGCCAGGGGCATCAATTACATAAGTTGGTACAGCATAGCCAGTAGTATGACCACGCAATTTAGAAATTAGATCGATCCCAGTTTGAACACTCGTTCGCAGATGTGAAGTGCCAACAACTGGGTCGCATTGGTAAAGGTAATAGGGGCGCACGCGCAACTTTAGAAGACCGTGAAACAGATTCTTCAGCGCTTTTTCAGAGTCATTCACACCTTTTAACAGCACAGTTTGACTACCTAGAGGAATACCACCATCCGCTAGGCGATCGCAAGCTTGTGTTACTTCTGGGGTAAGTTCCCGCAGATGACAAAAGTGCAAAGACAGCCACACGCGATGTTTACGAAGTAAGGCAACAAGTTGCGGTGTAATTCGCTGCGGCAAAAAACTCGGTACGCGCGAACCAATCCGAATAAATTCAATATGCTCAATAGCACGTAACCGCCCAAGCAAATTATCTAAAGGTTCATCAGACATTAGCAGAGGATCGCCACCAGAAATTAGCACATCACGGATCTCGGTGTGTTCTTCCAGGTAAGCGACGATCGCATCCAACCGCCGCGTTACTGGGTACATCTCACCTTGGCTCACCAAACGAGAACGGGTGCAGTAACGACAATAAGCAGCGCATGTGTCTAAAGCAAGCAGTAATACGCGATCGGGGTAGCGGTGTACGAGTCCTGGTACTGGAGTGTCGTTATCCTCACCACATGGATCTATCATGTCTGCTGTACTAACTATTAATTCTTCTTGCCGGGGGATGACTTGTAACCGTAGCGGACAAAGCGGATCTTCTGGATCGAGGAGTGATGCAAAGTATGGGGTTACGGCTACAGCAAACTTCTCTGGCGCGATTAAAAGTCCCTGTTCTTCGGTAGGACTAAGCCTTAATAACTTCTGAAAATGTTCCAGCTTAGTCAACCGATGCCGCATTTGCCAGCGCCAATCGTTCCAGCGTTCTTGGTTGTAAGTCTCTCCCAAAATCTGACAAATTTCTTCACACCGAACATCTGTAACTAGTGGCTCTAGAATAGTGTTTTTGATCATGATTAGAACTAAATTCAGCTGAGAATAATAAACCGATCGCAGCCTGGTTTGTTTACCTACAAATCTAGGTAAAGTAGAAAAGTATTGACAACTGTCACCAGTTCTGCATCAAACTCTTCCTCAAACAGGCGATTACCGTTGTGGCGTAGAAATATAAATAGTTTGGCTCGTTTGATGCCAGAGATAATGGCTTGTTCTGCCTCTGATAACTCCGATGGGAGGATTCCAGTTAGGATTTGGCATATCCTCAGTACACTCTAGGTAATGAGCAAAAGCGTTAATAATTACCTTATATTTAGATGCCTCAGCCTTAGCAGCGTCAAAAGCTAGCTTTTTGTGAAGATGAGGTGGAATTCTAACACCGACTTGAATACAGGGCATGAAAACAAAGTTTAAGTACTCTAAAAATGATACCCAATGTTAAACCATAAGTATCTTCATACACAGAATATAGTACTGCGGTCATGCTTGTTAATCTAATTATTATTCCACCACTAGACTTCAGATCGGGCGTAGACGCAAAGCACAAAGCCGGAGTTTCGGAATCTCCGGGCTTGTCGCCAGATATGGCACTCAAAAATTTTAGTCCAGCGATCGCTTATTTTGTTATCGGCAGGAGCGATCGCTCTAATCATAAACTAGGAATATTACTGTTGTTCTCCTTTTTCTTGAAGAAGCGATCGCCAATCTGCAATCGCCTTTTCTGTCCACAGCCAATTTTTAGCTAATTTATCTACTTGGAAATTGACTGGTTCGGACTTGAGAACCGTTTGTCGCAATTTAATTGCTTCATTCAGATATTGTGTCTGCTTACCACTAGATTGATTAAGTGCAGATTTATACAATCCAAGCGCTAAACCAGCATAAGAAGTTAAAGCATCTTGAGGAACTGCTGTCTTGGAATCTGGACTATGCTGTTTGAGTGCCAAATTCAAAGCCTTGAACCAAGAGTCATTGGCTCGATTCAGATTGCCTTCTGCGTAGTAGGCAAATCCTAAAGCGTTATTATACAAAAGCGATTCTGGTTTAGCTTTTGCGGCAGTTTCCCAGTAACGGCGGGCATCATCGACGCTATAGTTATTATTGTCTCCAGTTTGGATAGACTGCCAAGCTAATCGTCCCTTATAAAAGTTGACAGATGGATCGTCAATTTGCTTACTTGGAACCAGTTTCAGAGCAGTCTCTGCCGCAGCCAGTGCGCCACGATTTAGTAGTTCTTCTACAGCTAATAACCCACCTTGTAAATCACCCTGGCTCAATTTTTCTGTAGCGGTGGCGGTAACAATTCCATTGGGTGCTGTCTGTAAGTCGGGATTTTGCTGTTTTTGAATAGGTAAAGATTCAGTGGAAATTGCTGGGATGTTAGGCAAATTTACCTGCTGGGAGCGATTTTGCCACCACCAATTTAAACCGATCGCAGCTGCTAACGCACTGATTCCCACAATACCTACAATTGGCCACAGCTTGCGGCGTTGGCTATGAGGTCTTGGTGGGGGTGGTTGCGATGCCTGCGGCGGGCTATGCCTACGCAAAAAATCAGATTTTTCTAAATTTCCTTCCAAGTTTCCAGTATTTGGAGGTGGCGGTGCTGGGACTTCTCCCCACAAATCTCCTTCCCCATGCAGAGAAGTCATTTCTTCTGAAACCTGTCTTTGCTGAAAATTATTTTCTGGAATTTGTCGATCCAGTTCAGTTGGAGCTTTTTGGTTATCTAGCTGACGAAACAAATCCGAAACTATCGCTGAATCTTCTTCATAACTTGAGTCATCATACTCAATTTCATCAACGAGATCGCCCCAAGTATCCTCGCCCAGCCAGTCCAACCCAGAAGAGTCCCGCGTCAAACCAGTAGGAATCATTTCTTCCATTCCTAAAGGCATATCGCTATCATCTGCCATAGCGGAGTACATCGTGGAAGTGATTCCTAAAGGCGAACTATACTGATTCCGTGATTCTGCACTTTCGGATAACTCAGTTTCCTCGCTCAGAAAACCGTCAAATTCTGGCTGGAGATATAAAATCGGTAATGCCCAGTACATCTGGTGAGAACCATAAGCAGAAATTAATCCTTGGCGCACCCGACTAACGCACAAATCTACTGGATATCCCTGACTCAAGTTGCGATAAAACAATTGTGTAAGTGTCAGTGCGACTTCATCAGGAATCCGTTCTGACATTGCCAAAACGCTTCTGATCCCGCGCTTTACCAGACTTTCTGCTAGGTTCCGTTCGCCAGTATCGCCAGAGGGATCGGATGCAGCTGTGTACGCCCCCAAGCAGGAATTAAACACTGCCATTTGGATGTTATTGTTGACGAGCAAACCTGCCAGATCGTCTCCACTCAAGACTTCCGTTAAGCCAGTTCTGCGACTAACAAGATAAATTTCTCCGCCATTGCCGCCTAAGTTACTATGACCAGAGTAGTGGAGAACGTGGTATCTGCCTTGTTCTAGGGCTTGCGTCAGTTCTTCTCGTCCTGGTTGGTCTAATACAGTGAGTTCAATTTCTGGGAACCGATTGTTACCTTCAGTCAGTCGTGATGTTTGACGATGAAGTTCTGCTTGCAGTTTAATCGCTTCCTGTTTCTGTAAGTCAAGACGCACTTGATCTGAGGGAGAAGCAATTACCATCAATACTTTCACACCACCTTGTTCTCGTGGTGTGGGCATATTTCGCGATCGCAAAGGAGAAGCCCCCAAAACGCCACTTTGGAAGCGAGAAAAAGCCACATAAGGCCCAGTAGCCAGAGGGCGATCGCCTGCGTGCATCACTTCCCAAGGCAGACGAGCTAATCTAGTGTCTTTTAGCCCTAAGCGCAAGCGTAGTACTTGCTGGTGGTTTTGGGCAATACCTTGAGCAGTAATCCAACTATCTCTGAGAGTGCTTTGAAATAGGGCGTTATAAAATTGTTGACCTAAGGCCACCAAATTAACAGAGTTTCTGGCGATATTGCTTTCGTTTCCACTAGAGGTAAATGGATCTCCCTGCAACACTGACTTCAATGGGTCATTCATCAAATGCCCAGCAGCTATTAACCAATCAGCTACAGGCCAAGTCACCAATTCTTCTGCCAATGGTACCCCAGGTGCGACTTGTTCCGTCCGCACCAAGTAGTCATTTTGCCCTACTGGGGTTACGGAAATGTGAAATTCCTGGGTCACAATTTCTCCTGTCCGCCTCCTAAATCTGGTTTGAAACGCGAAAGTTTCAAGTCGATTTGCTCCCTCTGATAACTTAGATGCATCCCACACCTGAATGTTTCTGATTCGGTGTTGTTTTGCTTTTTCTGCCTTTACAACTTTATCCGGATCGGATTACTTGGATCTAGAACACTTAATTGGTAGATGCACCTTGATCTTCAACTCCCCTAGTTGGCTAACACCCACTGGGGGTTTTTTTTTGACCAACAACAGCAACTTTTGATGCAGATATTCTCTACCAGAAAATAGTCCTTAATCCTAGAATACTTGATTAATAGATGGATGTACCTTGATTTTTAACTCCTCTAATTCAGTTAATATCTACTAGAGTTTTTTTGGCAGACTTTTCTAGTAAATTTATCCTGAGCATGGTAGTTAAACCTAGAACATTTAATTGGTAGATGCACCCTGATAACTAGCTCCCCTGGTTGGCTAACACCCACTGGGGGTTTTTTTTGAAGGAAGTAAGCAGCAATTATTTCTGAGGCATCAAATTTTTCAGGTAGCGCACTGGATTGTTTAATTGGTAGATACACCCTGATAACTAGATCCCCTAGTTGGCTAACACCTGTTGGGAATTTTCTCTGGTCAACGCTAATTTATCCGGTAGATTGCTCTTTAAAAGTCTCTAGCTTTTAATCCTCATGGGGGCTACCACCTTCAGAATCGGCACTAGTAGCCCAATGAGGATCGTTTAGAGATAGAACTTGGAAACGAGATTCTTAAGGACTTGAGCTTAAGTTTACACCAATGCCTGATAACTAACCCCTCTGCTTGGCTAACATCCGAGGTTTTTTTTGGTGAGAAAACAGCAATAACTTCAACCTCTGTTAATTTATCCGGTAGCTACCCATTTAGTTTAGAAAAGATGATTGGTAGATGCACCCTGATAACTCACTCCCCTGGTAGACTAACATTCTCTAGGGGTTTTTTCTAGTTGTGTAGGCGTAACCCTTCGTAGACATCGCCATCAACCCTGATTTTAATCGTTTTTCCCGGAAGATACTGGCTGCCCCTAGAAAAGATTACTGGTAGATGCACCCTGATAACTCACTCCCCTAGTAGACTAACATCGTCTGGGGGTTTTTTATTTTAAAAAATAATTAGCCTTTATCCAAATTTATCCGGAATGTGGTGTTCAACCTGAGAACAGTTAATTGGTAGATGCACCCTGATAACTAACTCCCCTGGTAGACTAACATCCTCTGGGGGTTTTTTATTTTAAAAAATAACTAGCCTTTATCCAAATTTATCCGGAATGCGGTGTTCAACCTGAGAACAGTTAATTGGTAGATGCACCCTGATAACTAACTCCCCTGGTAGACTAACATCCTCTGGGGGTTTTTTTTTGGCTAAAGTTCAATAGCACTTCCTGCTCGCTCAATCCCTGAATCGCTTTCTTTTTATTGTGAGCTAGAGATGCCACACCAAAATGATTGCTATGATATTTAATCATATTCTTAATTTTTTTTCTATATTTTGGTGTTTTACCAAGAAAGGCAGGAGGAAAACTGCCCTTTGTCTCCTAGCGCGACCAGAGGAGTCTTGGGTTTAAAACCCACTCCAAATCTCTGATTTGGTGTCCTACCCCCTGCTTCCTTCAAGGTTAAGCTTTCGCCGCAGCAACATTTGGTAAACTGACTTTCAACCGCTTAAACATAGCTTCTCGTGCTTGTACAGCAAGATTATCATCTAAAGGCTGCAATGCGATCGCTTCCCCATACTTGAGCCGTAGCGCTGTTTGAATTAACCAATCGGCGACAAAGGGATTTTTCGGTAACAAAGGGCCGTGAGAATAAGTAGCGATCGCATTTTGATAAAATGCTCCTTCTGTCCCATCTTCACCATTATTTCCCAAACCGTACACCACGCGCCCTAAAGCTTCCACTTTCCCCAACTTGGTGCGTCCGCCGTGATTTTCAAAGCCTACCAAATATGGTGTGTTGCCCGTCATCTCTTTTAAATCTTGCGCCAGACGAGAAGCTGTGACTTCAATTACCAAGTTTCCAATACAGCGCTTAGTATTTTCACCAGGATGGACGGAAACTAAATCGAGTATTCCTAAACCATCAATCCGTTGTCCCAAGCCTGGTTCGTAATAATGTCCCAGTAGTTGGGGCGAACCACAGGTAAAGACACCTGGTGTACCATTTTCGATTTTTTCGCGCATTGCATCAGCTTTTGCGCCTTGCAAATCACGCATGACAATTTCTTGCTGACGATCTTGTGCGCCACCACCAACTATGACATCTACAGTTTTAATATCTGCGGCTGTACTATTTTGATCTAGGGGTAAGATTTTAACGTCGTATCCCCGCCACTGGGCACGACGTTCTATAGTAATTACATTACCGCGATCGCCATAAGTACTCATCAGCGTTGGATAAAGCCAACCTATTGTTAATTCCAACTTTTGGGAACTCATATTTTTGGGGACTGGGGATTGGGGACTGGGGATTGAGGACTGGGAAAACACCGTTATTCAATGACCAATGACCAATGACCAATGACAAATGACCAATGACCAATGACCAATGACCAATGACCAATGACAAATGACCAATGACAAATTTAAAGAATTTTCCTACCAGTTAGAACTTCTCGAACTTCTAGCATGGCTGAGTAGGTAGGTAGAATATGCAGAGTTTCATTCTCTGGTGTATGCTCTAATGCAGTTGCGATCGCTTGTCGCAAATCTTCTTCCACAATTAAATTTATGCTACTCTCAGGGGACTTTTGGCTGTAACGTAGACGTAGTGCCATATCATAGACGCGATCGCCACTCACTACTAAAGTCCCGCCGCGTTCGACTAATTTCTCGGTGTCCACGTCCCAAATCCAGGATACATCAGTGCCATCGGGTGTGCGATCGTTCAATACCAAGAGTGTGGTTTTATCTGTGCTTTGAGTCACTACGCGAATGGTTTCATTCGTTCCCACAGGATTTTTTGATAACAATATCCGCACTCGTTTACCGTTAATTACTAAATCTTCCGCCCGACCAAAGGCAGCTTGAAAATTGTTAATAGTATCTCTGATTGTTGGTTCATCAACTCCTAACTCAATAGCCGCAGTTGCAGCCGCCAAAGTATTATATTTGTTGTACAAACCAACCAGAATTTGCGACCATTCACTACTTTCTAAAGTCGGTTTACTTTTAGTAAAACCACACTTGGGACAAGTAAAATCTCCTAAATGAGACAAATAGACACCCTTGTAATCTAGAGAATGTCCGCATTTGGGACAATAGATAGAATCGACGGCGTGAGGAATAGCTTCTAAATAATGTTCTGGTTCATTTAAGCCAAAGAATAACACCCGTTGCGGTAACTGCTGACCAAGATTAGATAAAGTTGGATCGTCAGCATTGGGAATTACCACCGTTTCTGCTGGTAGGGTAGAAATAACTTTTGTCCAACGTTTACTAATTGTATCTACTTCACCGTACCGATCGAGTTGGTCGCGGAACAAGTTTAAACAGAGAATGATTCGCGGCTGGAGTGGCTTTAATACTCTTGGGACAATATTTTCATCAACTTCTAAAATTGCGTAATCAGTATTTAGCGTACCTAGTAAGTTGGTGCTTTCTAACAGCGCTGTCATTAAGCCATTTTCTAGATTTGCACCTGTAGAATTATGAGTTACGCGATAGCCCTTGCGTTCTAGGATTGTACATAAAAGCAGCGCTGTAGTGGTTTTGCCGTTAGTACCAGCAATTAAAATCACTCCGTTTTTAACTTGCTGACTCAATAATTCTAAAATTCGAGGTTCAATGCGACGAGCAATCGAGCCTGGTAATACACTAGCAGCACCCAGACGGAGCGATCGCACTATAAACGTCACACTTTTTGCCACTGACACCGCGAAACCCAATCGCAGCCTATCTATGAATTGAATTTTGTTTCCCACATTTGTACCCTAGTCTTCTGGCGTTGCTAATTGAAAGTATTTAATTGCAAATTTAATATGGGTGAGTTTAGCGAATCCTAGCTGAAAAAGCCAGCCTCTTAATTTTGAGGCAGGGGGCAGGGGGC
>NZ_NOLK01000085.1:0-32190 GCF_002245985.1 Nostoc sp. 'Peltigera membranacea cyanobiont' 232 | reverse complement strand
GCAGAGGGGAAAGAACTTGGTATTTTTGTTCTCTCCCCTGCTCCCCTGCACAAGCACGGGCTTTGAGAGGTGTGGTGAGAAATCCGGGGATAAGGCTCCAGAATAAAAACATCTTTTAACAACGCAGAAGTTGCATAGTCAGTGATGACTCTTGCAAAGCCAACTTGTTGATTATCTTCATAAAGTCCAAAAGATAAAGAATTGTTTATTGATTTTTCCACAGTGGCTAATGGGATCTTTTCAGCCCAATAGGAAGTTTGTAAAAAATCATGAATCATTTGAATATCCAACTTGGATGGATCGGTGCTGATGTAAAATTTATGTTTTAATTCTTCGTTCATATAGCTGAATCTTCTATTTGATATATAGTAATTAATTCTAATTCATTCTTATAGTCAGTGCGTTGCAGCCTGAGATGATGAAATTACTGAACCATTAGTTGGATAGCAGAAGCTATATTCAGTGTTCAAGGATATGGGTGCATCTAGCATTGATTATGAATCAGCCTACAACAAAATCTTGGCAAGAAGTCCGCGCGGCTTTTCAAAAAATCTGGGGTTATGAAGATTTTCGTCCGCCACAGGGAGAAATTGTCAGCAGTTTATTGGCACAAAAAGATGCGCTGATTATTATGCCCACAGGTGGCGGAAAATCCATTTGTTTTCAACTTCCTGCATTGCTACAAACAGGATTAACTTTGGTAGTCTCGCCCTTAGTGGCGCTGATGGAAAATCAAGTACAGGAACTGCGAGAAAGCCATGTAAAAGCGCAGCTTTTACATAGTGAATTATCTTCATCTCAACGCCGTGCAACTCTGCAAGCTTTGGAACGTCAACAGCTAAGATTACTTTATTTATCGCCAGAAACTTTGTTGAGTGGGCCAGTGTGGGAAAGATTATCTCACCCGCAATTGCAAATTAACGGTTTGATTTTAGATGAAGCTCATTGTTTAGTGCAGTGGGGTGATACTTTTCGCCCAGCTTATCGCAGATTAGGGGCGGTGCGTCCGGCATTGCTAAAATCAAAACCACCAGGAACAAAAATTAGCATCGCCGCTTTTACCGCGACTGCTGACCCCTTAGCCCAAAAAACTATTCAAACAGTTTTACAATTACAGCAACCAGAGATTTTCCGCTTGAATCCTTACCGTCCTAATTTGCATCCCAGTGTTCGTATCGCTTGGACACCACGAGGTCGGAAACAACAATTATTAAAGTTTATTCAAAATAGACCTCAACAATCGGGGTTAGTTTACGTTCGTACTAGGAGAGATAGCGAAGATTTAGCCCAATGGTTAGCAGATATGGGTTATGCTACAGCTAGTTATCATGCGGGATTGGGTGCAACTGAACGCCGTGCAGTGGAAGCAAGCTGGTTAAGTGGCAAAATACCCTTTGTGGTGTGTACCTGTGCGTTTGGTATGGGGATTAATAAAAGTAATGTCCGGTGGGTAGCCCATTTTCACGCACCACATCTGCTATCTGAATATGTGCAAGAAATTGGCCGGGCTGGAAGGGATGGGAAACCGGCTGAAGCGTTGACATTGGTGAGTGAACCTACGGGGTGGTTAGATTCAGGGGATAAGCAAAGACAGGAGTTTTTTCACGAACAAATGCGATCGCAACAACAAATAGCGCAACAACTTGTGAAAAAATTACCAAAGCACGGAGAAGTGAATGCAGTAACTCGACAATTTCCTGACGGTGCTACGGCGTTGGCTTTACTTCACAGCAACGGTCAGTTAAACTGGCTTGACCCTTTTCATTACAGCATTAGTCAAAAAGCTGGAAATCAGCCACCGACACAATTACACGCTGCTAAACAGATGCATCAATATCTGACTACAAAGCAGTGTCGTTGGCAGTTTTTGTTAAACGCTTTTGGTTTTGACAAAGACGCAGCTAACTGGCGTTGTGGACATTGCGATAATTGCCGTCAATAAGTCATGCTAGGGACTATTTGCAGTTGGCGCTTTAGCGCTAAAGCACCAACTGTTCTAGGAACTGGCTTGATTTAGAAGGTCGATCGCATCTGGGTCGAGTTTGAGATCGATAGCTTTAATGATATCGTTGAGTTGCTCAATATTAGTTGCACTCACAATAGGAGCAGTAATAGTGGGACGCGCAATCAGCCACGCCAAGGAAACTTGGGTGGGAGTAGAATTATAAGTTTTTGCTACTTCATCAACCGCCTTTAGAATTCGGAAACCACGAGCATTTAAATATTGCTTGACAGAATTACCACGGGCACTAATAGACAAATCTTGTTCTGAGCGATATTTACCAGAGAGAAAGCCACTAGCAAGGGAGGAATAGTTAATCACACCAATTCCCTGTTCTTGGCTGAGAAGTTGTAAATCCTGCTCATAGTCGGATCGAGAATACAAGTTATAACGGGGCTGAAGGCTCTCGTAGCGAGGATATCCATGCTGCTGGCTGATCTGCAATGCCTGTGCTAGACGAGATGCACTATAATTTGAAGCGCCAATTACACGCACTTTCCCCTGACTAATTAATTCCCCATAGGTTTCAAGAGTTTCTTCAAGGGGAGTGCTTTCATCATCGATATGTGATTGATACAGATCGATATAATCGGTTTGTAACCTTTGTAATGAGTCTTCAACAGCTTGTTGAATATATTTGCGAGAAAGCCCTTTACCTTTAATACCTAAATCATTACCAACTTTAGTTGCAATCACTACTTGCTCGCGGTTCCCACGCTGCTTAAGCCATTTCCCTAAAATTGTCTCAGACTCTCCACCCTGATTCCCAGAAGCCCATTTTGAATAGACATCAGCAGTGTCAATAAAATTACCTCCAGCCGCAATAAAGTGGTCTAAAATCTTAAATGAAGTATCTTCATTAATCGTCCAGCCAAATACGTTGCCACCAAAACATAGGGGTGATACTTCAAGCTCTGAACGTCCAAGTTTACGTCTTACCATAGATATTTAGACTCCTTTTTATCTATTGCTTACTCTGGCTTTGGGTGCATTTGACTGCAAATTAATAAGCACAATCAACATCAAAATACGGCAATTAAATAGAATAACCGTATATTACAAAAGATAAATGCAGACTATCATAGAAAATCATCCAAAATCAAGGGCGAATTTTTCGACTATAAAACAGTTAAAAACTCTCTGCCTTTATTGCCATGATTGAAATTCATCAATGGCACTACGAATTAAGGAAGTTATTTGAGCGCGACGGGTTTCAAAGTTGGCGGCGATGTAAATCAGTAAAATTCCGACTAGTAAACCAACAATCCATTTTAAAAATGAGTACTGCAAGCTGAAAATTACCGATTGATAGATTGTAGTGATTAGAAAAGCGGCTGTACCAATGTAGAGAAAAGCTCGCACTCGCAAAGCTAATCCGGCAAAAATGGCGATGAGGCTGAAAACTCCAGGTATCCAGGCTGTATTTTGATGAAATAAAGTTGCCCACCCACAAATTAAACCACTACCTAATCCTCTCAGAATATGGCGGGCTGTTTTGTACTCTGATAGTCTGAGTTGGGTATCGACTTGAGCAATATAAAGCAGTGATAACCCAATTGGTGTTATATACCATAAAATATCAGTCAGGCGTAAGGAATCAAACCAACGGTAAAGTGCCCAATCAATCAATGCCACACTGATATAGGTAAAACGGATATTTTCACCCACCTTTGCCAGAAAAATGTAAAATCCAGCTGCGAGTACTAAGGTAATGGGGTAAGTTTGCAGTCTGGTTTCCCATAAAATTATCAGTGGAATGATGTAGGCGGCTTGCTGCCAAGGTTTTTTAGACCAACCCCAATTTTCCCAAGGTAGAATGTACAGAAAATAGGCTACCACACAGGCGATCGCACCGTTCCAAGGAACTAACGGCCCAGCCCAAAATTTTCCTACTGCTGTCTCCCGCCAATAAACTCTCATGCCGGCTACCTCTAATAAGCCAAGGTAAACCCACATTTCGGCTATTGTGATTCCTCCCAAGATATTGGGGGAAGTGCGCGAATTTCGTCCCTGAAAGATGGCATAACGAATCAAAAATACCCCTGTTGCCAATCCCACCAAACGGTTAACTCCAATGGGAAGCGGAATGGCAGCCATTAATAAGCAGCTACTCCAAACCCAATGAATATGGGCGATTCCTCTAAGTTCTTGGGGAGTTAGGCGTAAGTAGCTGACTAGCCTTGGCGACAATATGCGGTAAGCATACATGATACTGGTACCAAGGGCAGACATGGCAATTAATCCATCACCTAATGCTCCTCCTGAAGCTTGTGACATTTGATAGAACAAAAGTTCATAGGCAGAAATGGATACGCCAATAATTCCTAAGTACAGCAGGGGTTTAAAGTTCTCGCGCCGTCGCCCCACGCCAATGATAATAAAAGCTACACCCAAGGAATACAAACCAGTCCACTCGGTGAAGGTGTTCAAACGCAGTAATACGCTGAATGCACCATAAATTAAGGGCAAAATGTGGAGGCTGCTAGGAAGCTTTTCTAATTGATGTCGTCGTCGCCACCACTCGCCGACAAGTTGAGCGATTAAACCTAAAGCGATATTTGCGATTGGCAAGCCACGCTCCGCGAACGCAATTTTAACAGTTGAGCGTTCCCCAAATCCCAACACCTCGGCAGTCAATAATTCCAAAGACCAACCGATGCCATAAAATGCCCAATTTGTCGGTTCTCGCCAACTGCGATAAATAATGGCTGTCAATGCGATCGCAGTGGCAGCTAAGTACAAAAAGCCTGAAGTAATAAACCCTGAGTAAATCAGCACTGAGTGCAGCGTCAAACTAAATAACTCAAAACCACACAATGCGATCGCCCATTTATCGCTAGCGGCTGCATAGATAACTCCTAATTCGTTACCGCGTCGGCTCAAAGCTGTTCGCGCTAACCATAGACTTAGAGTTGCGATCGCTCCGACGACAAACCAACCTCCTAGCGCAAGGCGAGCTAAACCAGGTACACCCGTCCACAGCAGCGCTACTATGAAACTCAGAGCAAATCCTTCTGTAATTACCGCAGATATTTGGTTTCGCAAATAGCGTGTATTTGCGAACATCAGTCCCGCACCTACTGCCAAACCAATTAATCTAATTCCTGGTAGCTGTAAAGTTAGTAGCTGGGCGACTCCCACAGCTAAGACACTCAAGTAGCGGGTAGTAGTCCGTCGCTGGATAATTGTGCAATTGGCAACACCCGTGAGAGCTATGGGCGTAACTAGCCATAAGGCTCCCAAATAAGCTTGGCTATCAGCTATACCATGCCAAGATGATTCTGCGTTCATCCACAATAGGAAAAAACTAACGGCGGCTAGTCCTAAACCCACATCCCATGCACTACGTTGCCATAGTCCTTCTTCTACGCTAAATCGCCATTCTGCAACCATCAAAGCTAATAAAATACTTGCCCAGACTTGTTGACTCAGGTTTGGTGCCAGCCAATTAATGGTAGAGCAAAATGTCAGCACTCCTATGATGTGAGTTAGATATACCAGGGGAAGGGATGAGGGGGAACGGCGTTGAGTAATGAATGCCAGAGTGATGGTGGAAAATAGCAGATTTAGCGATCGCAATGCGGGATTTACTATGGCGATCGTTGTTAAAAAAGCTCCAAGTAAGAGGGTGAGCAGTTCGCCAAATTTAGCTAATTCTCGCTTTTGGGTGCGATGTAGGCTATCTGTAAGCGCTACCATCAAAATTATGTAGGGAAATAAAGCTACACCCAGCAAAGCCGAGGGTTCATTTTGAGAATTTGTGAGTTGAGTGCCAGTTGCGATCGCTAATTTCTGTAAGCTATCAGGTACTAATCGCCAACCTAGCCAAACTGTCTGTAAGCCGATGACGAAAACCGCAGCGAAATCAAGTCTTAAACTGTACCTCTGCAAGCGATTTCCCAGAAACCATAAACCCAAACCACTGACAGCTATGGCTTGCCAAGGATAATTTATTACCGAAACCAGCCAACCCAAGAAGAGTAGAATACCACCAAGTTTTTCCCAGAGGAAGAGAGATGAGGGGAATGGGGAGAATATTACAGTTACATCCTCTGCTCCCCCTGCCGCCTGCTCCCTGCTCTCTCCCCTCTCCTCTGCTAACCAAGTGACTAACCAGCCACAAATGCCGATCGCTAAACCTAATTGCGTTACATCTACCCCAGCAACAAAAATCGCCCGCACTAGCAGCACTACTAGAGCATAAATAATCACAGAGGCAGGTAAGTTAATACTTAACCGCCGGCGATCGCTTCTATCTCCTTGATGTTGGTAAAGATGATGATAAATGCTAATGATGGTTGTGCCGATCGTTGCTACATAAATGGCAATTAAGGGAAATCCTTTTAATTGCCAACCCCAATGCAGATAACTCAGCCCCAGAATATTTGCAAGAGGTAATTTGCCAGGATGTAAATCGGGAAAAATAGTCCGATTTTTGGAGAGTAAAACAGTTATAGCTGTGAGGGTAGGCCAGGCGATCGCAACTACAATCCAATCCACAGGATTTTGCCACAACTTAAAGCTATCCATTGCCCAAAAGTTCACTGGAACTAACAAAAGAGTGGCAATCAGTAAAGTTTGAGCCGTCAATCTCAGGTTGTTTTGCCTAGTTGCCCAGAAGCTTAACCCCCAAAAACTCAAAGTATAAGCAAATAAAACTCCATACTGTCCAGAAGCAGGAAACTTTGCCCACTGGCTCGCAGCCAGTACCCCAGAGGATACTACTACCAGGAATACCCCTAAAAAAAGCAGCCACCGGACACTCAATTCTGCCCCCAAGGACTGCAATATTCTACTGAGAAAGTTGGGTTCAGTTGGTTTTTGTTGCGTTTGTCTGCGGCTATTAGATTGTAAAGCTGCTACAGGCAACTGCTGCACGGGATCGGGAGTTATAAAAACTACCTTTGTTTTAGCTTCAGACTGGGGTTGCAACACCACCGTACACACCAGAAACTCTCGACATAGCTCCTTAACTTGGGTATCGGATATCAAACCTAAACGCAGCCATATATCTAGTCCTTCTAGTAACTGAGGATGGGAGTCTGGCAGTCTGATTTCAAATTTTAGCGGGCGCTCAAGGGGCGATGACATAAATGGCAGGAGTATAAGTATATACTTTAATATGATTTTAATTAAAGTATATTTTGGCTGTAATCGTGCCACTTATTAGGCTAATAGATATTAATTTTTAACTCCTATATGACTCAGCTTTTATTTTTGAAATACATGTAGGGTACGTTATGCCATTCGGCTAAGGCACCACTTCGGATTTGAGATGCGTTACATTAGCGATGCCAGTTGGAGAGAATTAATTCGTCAATTGACTATTATTGCTCTCGATAATTTGGTAACAAAAGCTTTTTCCTGTAATGCCACAAAAGAAGGGAAGTTACTGCCTCCCTTCTACTCTTTATCAAGCTAGTGTATTAAGTGCTAATCTCTTAACTGAGAGTGATTGATTATCGATAGTCATACTCATGTCTAGAGCGCCACTCCCGTTTATCATGTTCTCTACGTAGCCATTCACGGCGCTCACGTTCTTCCCGTTCTCTACGTAGCAATACTAACCTCCTTTGTTCTCGTTCGCGCCATTCATGTTGGTGATTGTTTCCCAAAATTACTTCTACTTGAGCAGATGCACGCTCTGCTAAAACACTCGAAGTTAGCAAAACGCCTAACAAACAAGATGAAAGAATTCTTTTCATGTTCATAAAGACATACCTTTGATTGAACCAGAAATCTATAGCTTTAGACTTTTTACTTTCAAAAAAGGTTCAATTAGGGGAGACACTTCCAAATAATCCTAGTCGTATTCTTAATTGCTCGTTGTGTGGTGTTGTTCTGGATTGTACTTCTATATATATTCAGAAATTATCCGTTTTAGCTCTTTGAGAGAATTCATTTTGAGCAATTTTTGCCTATGCCCAAACTTCTAACCTATTTGAACCTTTTTTCCATTCATCCGGTCTAATAAATACAAGCAACGAAACGGATAGAGGAGAATGCCTCAGGTGTTAGTTGTGCCAGCCAAGGTTTCAAAAGCAAATCAATTGATTGGTGAATCAGAAAGCGAATCTGACAGTTATCTAGTAGAGCAGTGCCTGCGGGGTGATACCCAAAGCTACGGTCAGCTTTACCGTCGCCATCAGCAAAGAGTGAGGTCAATCCTCTACAAACTTTGTACTCCTGCCAGCCTGGATGATGTGGTGCAGGAAGTGTTTTTGCAAGCCTGGAAAGGATTGCCCAAGTTCCGCCAAACAGCAAAATTTTCCACCTGGCTGTACCGAATTGCTTGGAATGTGGCTAGCGACCAGCGACAGGCAGATGTTAAAAGGCGCACTCAATTACAGATTCTGAGTGAAAAAACTCCTACCCAACAGGAAGCCCCAGAGTTAATGAATCTGCATTATCAAGACCTTGTGCAACGGGGACTAGCAAACCTAAGTTTTGACCATCGCACGATATTGGTTTTGCATGATTTGGAAGAAGTACCTCAAAAAGAGGTAGCACAAATCCTAGATATTCCCTTGGGAACAGTCAAATCACGCCTATTCCATGCTCGTGCTGCGATGCGTCAAATTCTCCAAAACCAAGGAGTACAGCTATGACTCAGCCACCCGATGATGATTCTGACCTAATTAATTTTCTGTGCCAACATCGCCCAGAAGTTCCGCCAGCTTCACCTGATTTAGAACAACAAATTTTACAACAGGTAAAAGCTTGCCCTTTGCCACCCTTACGCCACTATTCAAGGTTGAGGTTAGTTTTGCCTGCTCTCGCTGCTGGATTAGTAGCTGCTATAGTTGGCTACCGTGCCTTTATACCAGTTCAACCGAGTCCAGCTGAACTTGCTACATTGCAAAATTTTATTGAAAGCAATTGGCAAGATACAGTCAGTAACGAACATCTGGAAAGTGATGTATGGCATTTTACAGACTTAGATACTGAATAGGAGATCGCTTTGATGTTAATTCGTCGTGTTTCCATTTTGGCGGTGGCAATGATTGCCCTTGGTAGCACTATTGCTCTGGCCAAGCCAACTTTGCTTTCACGCCAAGTCATTGCCCAAACTCCCACAAATCTATCTCGCCCAAATCGTGCTAAATCAGGGGGATGGCTTAAAGATTTGAATTTGACATCCCAGCAACTACAACAGATTAAGGAAATTCGTCGTCAATCTAAACAGCAGATAGCCCAAAAATCACAGGAGATACGTCAAGGGCAACAGGAATTACATGACTTAATAGCAGGGACGACAGCTACTAAAGAGCAAGTGCGGGATAAATATAACCAAATTAAGCTTGTGAAGCAGCAGCTTGCTGATATTCAGTTTGAAAATACCCTTGCTATTCGGGAAATTTTGAACCCAGAGCAACGGCAGAAATTTGCCGATCGCATGTATAAGAAAAATCCTCCAGCACAGCACAATTAACTCTATGCTTGTAAAGCCTAAATATTGGGTGTTGTTGCTGTTGATCTTGCTGGGGTCAATTCCTCCCAGTAATGCAGCCTCCACAACTGTTGACCCAAAAGTATTACATATAATTAATCGCCTCAGCTTTGGCCCTCGTCCGGGAGATGTACAAAGAGTGGAATCTATAGGTGTAGAGCGATACATTCAGGAGCAACTTTCACCCGAATCGATTCCCGAACCAGAAAATCTCACCAGCCAACTAAAGCAGCTAGATACTCTCCAATTGAATCCGGTGGAACTTTTAGAACATGGTATAACTAATCCCCCAGGACAAAAACCCACCCAGTTAGAAAGAAAAGCTGCCAACCAATGGGCTAAACAGGTGCTAGATCAGGCAGTCCAGGCGCGATTATTAAAGGCAACTAGCAGTCAGCAACAACTCCAGGAAGTGATGGTGGACTTTTGGTATAACCATTTTAATGTGGATGCTGCTAAAGGACGCGATCGCCTCTGGGTAGGAGCTTATGAACAACAAGCGATTCGACCTTACGCTTTGGGTCGCTTTCGTGACCTGTTAGGGGCAACAGCTCGTCATCCAGCCATGCAGTTTTATCTAGACAATTTCCAAAATCGAGCTGACACCCGCCCCGATGCCCAAGGTAATATTCGAGGTTTAAATGAGAACTATGCCCGCGAACTGATGGAACTACACACTCTCGGCGTAGATGGAGGTTATACTCAGCAAGATGTGATTGCTCTGGCGCGGATTTTAAGTGGTTGGGGTTTCAGTCGTCCCAGTCAGCAGACAGATAATCCTTTCGGATTTTACTTCAATCCAAAGCGTCATGATTTTAGCGACAAAGTTTTCCTGGGACACACAATTAAAAGCGGTGGTGAAGCCCAAGGGGAGGAAGCTTTAGATATTTTGGCTCGAAGTCCGGCGACTGCACGTCACATTAGCTATCAGATAGCTCAATATTTTGTCAGCGATGTTCCTCCAACTGCTCTAGTAAACAATCTCACACAACGTTATCTTGCCACTGATGGCAATATTCGTGAGCTTCTTAACACCCTATTCCACAGCCGGGAATTCTGGGATGCAAAAAACTTTAATGCCAAGTTTAAAACCCCCTATCAATTCGCTATCTCGGCGGTGCGAGCCACAGGTGTCGAAGTGCAGAATACAAAACCAATCTCCAATCTGCTGCAACAGTTGGGAATGCCCCTATATGGTTGCCAAACTCCAGACGGTTACAAAAACACAGCAGATGTGTGGTTAAATCCTGATGCTATGAATCGCCGCCTGAGTTTTGCTTCAGCGATCGCTAATGGAAATTTACCCTTATCAACTGTTCCCACAAATCTGCAACAGTGGGAGAAAATCGGCACTGAGCAAAGACCTTTACAAAAGTCTCCCAATATTACTGTAGATGCTTGGCAACTAACCAATACATTGGGAAATTCTTTGTCAATGAAAACACAGAAGGCGATCGCTTCTAGTTCCCCTCAAATTCATAGTGCTTTAATTTTGGGCAGTCCAGAATTTATGCATCGTTAGTTACACACTTGTCAAGTCTTGAAGAAGAATTCAGAAATCAGAAATCAGAAATCAGAATTCAGGAGCGGAGACGGAGACGCTCCACCTCCGGTCAGAATCAAGACGCGACTCGAAAATACTCTAGCAGTTCTAGCTGAGACACAGAAGCGAATTTGAAATAGCCATAACTCAGTAATTTTAATTATGAAAAGACGTGACTTCCTAATCCAAAGTGGAATTTTTTCAGCTGCTGCAATTTCAGCCGTAAGCAGCAATGCTTGGATAGCTAGATCCGCTACCCCAAATAGCGATCGGAAGCGCTTGATTGTAATTTTATCTCCGGGGAGCAGTAGACGGTTTAAACATCGTGGTTCCTTACTCAGAGACAGCTTACTATCAAGCCCGACCGCAAATTGCTATCCCCCAACCAGGGAAGGAAGGGGGAGTAATAGATTTAGATGGACGCTTTGGCTTGCATCCAGCATTAGCTTCTTTGATGCCTTTCTGGCAGCAGAACAGTTTGGCATTTGTTCATGCCTGTGGTTCCCCCGATCCAACTCGCTCTCACTTTGATGCTCAACAATACATGGAAAACGCTACCCCTGGTGACAAACATACTCAGGATGGTTGGATGAATCGTTTACTAGGGGTGATTTCTCAAAAAACACCCATCCAGGCAGTAAGTGTCGGAGAAACAACACCCTGGATTTTTTCTGGACGGATGCCTGTAGCTAACATCGCATCAGGGAGAAATGCTAACAGACCTCTGCCAATAGATCGTCCTCAATTAGCAGCAGCATTTGACCAACTTTATAGCGGTAATGATGCCTTAAGTCAGACCTATCGCCAAGGACGGATGGCGCGTCAGGCCATCATGAATGACCTAGATAATGAAATGAAAATGGCAAATAATGGTGCGCCTTCACCTGATGGCTTCGCCAGCGATGCCCAACGATTAGCACAATTAATGCTCAAAGACCCCAGAATTGAGTTAGGATTTATGGCTTTGGGGGGTTGGGATACTCATGTCAATCAAGGTAGCACTCAAGGACAGTTAGCTCGAAACTTAAAAAAATTGGGTTCAGGTTTGACAGCTTTAGTCAAAGGTTTGGGAAGCGTTTACCAGAATACGACAATTGTCGTAATGTCCGAGTTTGGTCGTACAGTTAAGCAAAATGATAACGGTGGTACTGACCACGGTCATGGGAATGTTATGTGGGTTTTGGGCGGTAAAATTCGCGGTGGTAAAGTTTATGGTGAATGGCCTGGTCTATCTACAGCCCAACTTTATCAAGGTAGAGACTTGACTATTACCACTGATTTTCGGGATGTTATCTCTGCTGTGTTGTCAGATCATCTACATGTCAATGAAGCAAAATTAAATCAAGTATTGCCAAATTACGCCTCTACTCAGAAAGTAGGATTAATTTCCACTTAGTACCAATTGCCAAAATTGTCTCTGCAACTATTTTCAAAGTCAGTGCGCCCTTGCGGTTCCCCAACTTGTAGCAACTGGCGGAACACAGAGAGAACAAAGAGATTTTACAAGTCACATTGAAATTATCAGAATGTATTTAGTTAGCTTATATCCAATAAAAGAAATCAAAATGCTGCCTTGAAGCAATTGTAGGAATTTTACTTCAAACTAAAAATATAGTAAACACCAATTTTGAAATAAGGGCGATCGCACATGAGTTTAATCGATGGTATATTCCTGACCCTGCTAAATACTGTTGCTTGCCTTGCGCTGCCTAAATTCCTAGTAATTATGTCTGCAAAAAGCCAAAATACTGCAAACTCAGAATCCAACTCTGAAATTGCCAGTTTTTCGTAATATAAGCTGAGATTGTCTATAGATATCGCCTTGATGAGGAGAAAATTTAGTTATTGGTGCAAGGCGATATTTTAAGGGAAGTTATACACACTTTTTTTAGGAAAAGAATGAGTGTATATATATTTACCCAAAATAAAATTTATAGAGAAAAAACTGGTGTACATTACAACTAAAACTCGACAATAGAGGAGAAGTTATATTATTACTACATTAATAGATTTTATATGAACTTCAGTTGATTTTATTTTTGCAGGATTTCGTTTAATCACAAACTAGTACAACACGGCGGAAATAAACCAACCATTGGAAATGTCTAGAACCCTTACGCAATCTGAATTACGAATTACGTTAGCGCAGCGGTAGCGAGTCTTCGAGCGTCATTACGAATTACGAATTCCGCCTTGCGGTACTAGAGTTTGGTTATTTACTATTTATTTGTTTTTACCGGAGTTATTTTAGGTCTGACGATAATCAGAAATCCGATCAAAGTAAAAACTAACATTTGCCAAGTCACTAAATTCCAGCCACCAAGATTCCAGCATAATAGACCAATGCTAGTACCGACAGCACCACCGATAAAATAGGTAGTCATGTAAACTGTGTTGATGCGACTATTCGATTGAGCATCAAGAGTGTATATCCTTGCGACATTGGTGACTTGAATTGCCTGTACACCTATATCTAGTAACAGTACGGCAACAGCGATCGCGATCGCTGAACTAGAAGCAATTTTAGCAATTACTAAACTTACAATCACCAGCGATACAGCAATAGTCAAGGAACGTTGCGAGTTACCTCGATCGGCTAGTTTACCAAAAACTGGTGCCATCAATGCACCTGCGATCGCCACAAAGCCATACATCCCAATTGTGTCAGATTCAAAATTAAAAGGCGCTCCGCTTAAATGAAAAGTCAGCGTTGTCCAAAATGAGCAAAATACACCAAACAATAACCCACCAATTAAAGAAGCTTCTCTTAATAATGAAAAACGTTTTAATTGTTCAAGTGTTGATTTCAATAATTCCAAATAATAACCATTAAAATCATTTTTGACATTCGGTAAATATATTTTTAGCAATCCACTAACAATTAAAATCATTACTGCTGAAAATCCGTATACATAACGCCAACCCAACCATTCAGCAATATATCCACTAAAAACCCTGGCTCCTAAAACTCCAATCAATATACCAGTAAAAATGTTGCCTACAGTTTGTCCTGTAGTTACTCTATCAATACTTGCTGCTAAGGGAAGAATAACTTGGGCTGAGACTGTCGCAATCCCAATTGCGACGCTCAATATCCAAACTTCGACGATGTTTTGTGAAAATGTCATGAGCATCAACAAACAGAACAAACATCCCAGTAAGGAAAGAATTAATTTTTTCTTGTTAATTTTATCGCCCAAAGGGATTAAAAAGAAAAGCCCAAAACCGTAACCAACTTGCGTAAGCACAGATATGCTACCCGCTTCACTTTCACTGACTCCAAAAGAAGACGCAATATCTTTGAGGATTGGCTGATTATAATAAACGTTAGCAACACAGACACCAGCTGCGATCGCCATAATCAGTACCTGGACTTTAGTTAATCCGTTACTTGAGATTTGTTTTTCCATTCAACCTAAAATTTATACAGGAAAAAACTGGTTTATAGTACAGCTAAAACCAGGTAATAAAGGAGAAATTATAATATCACTACTAAATAGGGTTTCTACCAATTTAAGTTGATTTTGTTCCCGTCGATAGACCTCTAGTTGACGCGATCGCCAATCAGCAATCCAATATTCTTTTACTCCTCTGGAAGAATAAAGCTTAAGTTTAGCTTCCTTATCCCGTCTTTGGTCTTCCTTACTAGCAGACAATACTTCGACTACTAAATCTGGTGCGCCAGTTAAATGTCCCGCTTCATCCAATGTTAGCGTCAAGGTTTCTTTGGTAGCCCAAACTACATCAGGAATCACATTATCTGATTCTGAAAACAAAACGCCGGGGTTGATTACAGCTTCTCCTAAACCAGTAGACTCTGACCAAATGTTAAGTTGTCGAAAAATCTTGCCACAAGTTTGCTGATGTTTAAAGTGAGGTGTCCTACTCATGAATAATTCTCCATCAACTATCTCGTAGCGTGTCCCTTCATTTTCCGCGAAGAGTTCCACATCCTGAGTTGTCCAGCGTACTCCTGTATTAAGCATCTGACTCATCGGCTAACTCCTTTAATAAGCTGTCACGCACCTAGTTTTTTAACACTCATTAGGCTATGAAAGGGTCTTGGCTTCCAAATTATACAATTTAAATGCGCGACAGCTTATTGCTCTTGTATTTTAATCATAAGATTTAAGTTTAGCTTCCTTATCTAATTTTTCAAAAAATAAATATATGAGCAAATAGTAAGACTTAAAAAAAATGCACCAAATAAAACGCAAAACCAGCCAACCAGTATGAGAGGGTTAGAGTAATCTTGAGTGAGTTAATTTTATTGTCATTCATAACAAAACAATCATTGTTTTATTTTTATTACTTGTTCTAAGCAAATTATTACTTGCGATTTTCCCGCCGCCACTTACACCGCACTAAGCGAATTTCATCAAAAGTATAGCTTTCACCTAGTTGTTCTTTAATGGGAGTGAGGGAAATGTCACCGAGTACTTCTAAAACTTGCCAAATTTTTTGTTGATGTTCTAAAGGTACTAATTGATTTAAATCAACTGGCTGATTTTTCTCAATGAGTTTTTCTAGATGACTGCTAACTGTTGCCGGACTCAGGTTGCGTTTTTGGGCAATTTGAGCGATATTTAAACCTTGTTGATGTAATTGTAATGTCTGCAATTCAGTGTAAGAAGATGAGTTGGAAGATGATACGGAAGCGGAAGTAACCGATTTATTTTGCAAACCCTTTTCTTGGCGATAAGCGCGAATTTCTGTAATAAACTTTTCGCCATATTGAGCGAGTTTATGACTACCTACACCAGAAAGTTTGGCAAATTCAGTTAAGTTTTGGGGTTGCACCTGTACCATCAATTTTAAAGTGGAATCGTGGAAGATGACGTAAGGTGGTACAGATTGTTCATCAGCTAATTGTTTGCGTAGCGATCGCAACTTCTGTAATAATATCTCTGCAACTTCGGCTTTTTCACTCCCCTGTTCCCAGGTAATCTTTTGAACTGTGGTTACAGCTAGCGAAACTGTACGTTGTTTTCGCATTACTTCCCAACTTAAGGCATTTAGTTTTAAAACTGAGTAACCATCGCTAGTTTGTTCTATTAACCCTTGATGTAAGAGCGATCGCCCCAACATTCGCCATTCATCTAGAGTTCTATCTTTACCAATACCATAAGTAGAAAGTTTATCGTGTTCGTACTGGAGAATTTTGTCTTTTTTTGCCCCCCGCAACACATCAATTATGTGCAGCATCCCAAATCTTTCTTTGCAACGCGCCACACAAGATAAAAACTTCATGGCTTCAATTGTCCAATCTTGCATGGGTTTGGGATGACGACAATTGTCACAGTTACCGCAATTCCCAGGAAACCTTTCGCCAAAATAACCCAGTTGGATTGTTCGCCGACAATCAGTGCCTTCAGCATAATCAATCATCTGCCGCAATTGTTGTTTAGCAATCAACTGTTCTTGAGGGTCAGTTTTTTGATCGATACTCCATTCAATTGTTTTAACATCACCAAAGCTGAAAAATATTGTACACCGAGATGGTTCTCCGTCTCTCCCGGCTCTACCCGATTCTTGATAATAACTTTCTATATTTCTAGGCATATCAAAGTGAACTACCAGCCGCACATCGGGTTTATTAATTCCCATCCCAAAGGCGACTGTTGCCACCATCACCCGGACATCATCTCGAATAAATCGCGTTTGATTACTACTACGTTCTTCATCACTTAATCCGGCGTGATAAGGTAGAACAACAACCTTATCATTTTGCAGTTTAAAAGTGAGTTCATCAACTTTTTTCCGAGTTAAAGAATAAATAATTGTCGAACCTTCAGTTTCTCGAATTAGTTCTAATAATTCAGCGTAAGCATATTTCGTTTTAGGACGAACTTCGTAATAAAGATTTTCACGATTAAAACTGGCAAGATGGATGCTTGGTTGCTTTAGCCCTAATTGTTGAATAATATCACTACGGACGCGATCGGTTGCTGTGGCGGTGAGGGCGACGGTAGGAACATCAGGATAGCGTTTCCGCAGAGATTTTAACTGGCGATATTCTGGGCGAAAATCGTGTCCCCATTCCGAAACGCAGTGCGCTTCATCAATAGCAAAGCTAGAAATACCGATTTTTTCTTTAACTAAATCGATAAATGGGAGAAACCTTTCACTGAGAAGACGTTCCGGGGCGACGTATAGTAATTTTACTTTACCGTTGAGGATGGCTTCTTCCCGCGATCGCACTTGATAAGAATTCAAGCTGCTATTGAGAAATGTGGCGTTAATATTATTATTTCGCAGTGCTTCTACTTGGTCTTGCATCAAAGCAATTAACGGCGAAACTACCACAGTTAGTCCATTTTTTAACAACGCTGGTAGCTGAAAACACAAAGATTTTCCCCCACCAGTCGGCATCACAACCATTAAATCTCGATTTTGCAGCGCATCTTCGATAATTTGCCGTTGTCCGGGGCGAAATTGGTCGTAACCGAAGTGATATTTTAGCGCTTGTTCGAGATGGGGATACTGAAGCATAGCGATCGCTTTTTCGGAGGCTGTCTGTGTGAGTAGTTATTAAAGATATCAGCATTTTAACTCACATCTTCGGCAGCATTAAGAAGACTATGCTTTCTTTAGAGCGATCGCACTTGATAACCTAATAAACCGGCTGCACTTGGGTTATTGAGATATTCCCGTAATTCTTGAATTGCTTCACTAGCAGTCTGAATTTTGAGCCTACCTGCTTGGAATTCAGCAATGGAAACTGCTGCATCTGATGCAATTTCATCTCGCCGACTTTCAATAATTCGGTTCTTGAGAATTTGTACCAGCATTTCTTGTTGCTCTAAAGGCAATTCCATTGCCGCATCTAAAACTCTATCTAGGTTACTCAATTGCTTCATCCTCTTAATTATTCGTATTGATAACAGGATTTGTAATATACAACTTACAATTTTTACACCAATTGCTTTTTTAGCTTCATTTAACTCATGTTAACTTATATCACTAAATCAATTATCATAAATAAGCGATCGCTTTTTCGGGGGCTGTCTGCGTGAGTAGTTATTAAAGATATCAGGATTTTAACTCACATCTTCGGCAGCTTTGCCCAGACTTGCGTTTCTATTGGCGATCGCTTAACTTTCAAGACAGTTGCTACAAAATCGGCGATCGCACTGCTTTCAGCAACATAACTTAAAAGCCTTTATGATGGAATCGTGCTGAGATAAAAGTAGGTGGTTCCCAAACAATCTTAAAATATATGGACAATAATAATAAACAAATTTATAATTACACAGTTCTTCTGGAAAAAGAATCAGATGGAGGTTATCACGCTTTTTGTCCAATTCTAAAAGGTTGTCATTCTCAGGGAGATTCTTTTGAAGAGGCCATCGAGAATATTACAGAAGCTATTGAATTATATATTGAAAGTTTAAGGGCTGATAATCTATCAATTCCTAGAGATGATTTAATTGTTAAGCCATTAAGTATCTTGGCATGAGCAATTTTCCCAGTGTCAAAGCTAAAGAATTTATCAAAGTCATCGAAAATTTAGGTTTTTATCTTGACCGTCAAAAAGGGAGTCATGCTATTTACAAGGATAGTCATGGACAAAGGGTTGTTGTTCCTATTCATTCGGGAAAAGACCTAAAACAAGGGACTCTAATGGGTATGATTCAGGATATTGGTATTGATAAGGAAACTTTCTTTGAGTTATTGGAAAAATAAATAAAGATATCAGCATTTTAACTCATGTCATCGGCAGCTTTTGTCAGACATGTGTTTCTGTTAGCGATCGTATGCTCATCAACCTTCATTTTAAAACAGTTGCAAATATTCTGGACTTTTCCTAACGGCTCTTGACTTTATTTAATCTGAAATCTAAAATCATAAATTAAGTCAGCATCCATCTAACTGAGAATTTGCATTTATTACTCTTTTGTGATGCTGTAGCTGGTTACATTTTAACTGTGATTCTAAAGCATCAATCTTTCGTAAAAGCGACACTCCCCACACTATAGAAATCACCAACTTGATTGTCATACCTACAAGTAAAAGTGTCACAATTGTCGCAGCTTTCTTTTGTTGAGCCAGCCTTTTTTGTTGTTCTGCAAGTCGTGCTTCAACTTCTTTAGCGCGTTCAGCTTCTAATGCTTGCTGCATTTCTCGCCGATCTAATTCTTCACTAGCAGCTAAAAATCGATAATCTAAGTTGCTCAAGCTTTTGCGATATGCCCAGGTTTGGGCATCAATCAAGGCTTGTCCGCGCAATAGGCGAGATTCATCATTTTGGTTTGAGGCTATCCACGCATTGAAGCTTTCATAGTAGGGGCGCAAGTAAGCTAATTTTTTTCCAACCCATTCTAAATTGAAAACTTCTTGATAAATTCGGTTTTTGATTTGCAGAAAACCTTGCTTTTTGATCGCCAAACCAGACAGCAATAGTTCTGCCTGTTCTCGACTATCGTCGGTTGGTACTTCCACTCCTTGGAGGACTTGCTGATAAATTCCTAGCAATCTGGCGGCAATTTGTTCATTTCGGAGGATGCGATCGCGAATCGTCCGCAAATGCTCTGGTTCATCTTGTGATTCCCATTTTTCGATGATATGCGATCGCACCACATTTTCTATCCAAAATTCTTCTGTGCCAGGGGGAATTGTTAGCGTTCTACCCACATCATCTTGAGATAAACTGACGAGTAACCGACACAGCTTTTGAGTAAGAAATGGTTGTCCTTTTGTCCAAGCTAATACCTCTTTCAAAACTTTCTGGGGATGATTGTCTTTAATATCCAGTCCTAAAGATAGTGGTTGAGCTTCTTCAAATGTAAAACCATTGACTCGGATGGCTTTACCAAAATTAAATGGTGTAATGTGATTTTGATATACAATTAAGTCTGAAGGTGTAGCAACACCAAAAATTGCAAATGTAATCCGATGATATTCTGGATCGATTGCTCGTTGGTTATAGCAGAACCGAATCAAGCTGAAAAAGTCATCAACAGAGAAATCGAGGCCGAGAATACTATCAATTTCATCAATAAAAATGAATAGTCTTTCGTTGGGAAACTGAGCTAACAGAACTTCTGAAATAAACCGACTAAGTTTATGAACCAAAGAAATATCATTTTGTTCTTGCCACCAGGCTTTTAAATTGACTTTTCCTAACAGTTTAAAACCCAACCATAAATCGCCTACAACTCCCTTATACCACTGTTCTGGAGTTATATTCTCGCAACCAATATTAGTCATATCAACGGTGGCACATCTAAAACCTTCTTGTTGCAAGCGATGCTTTGTTTTTACCATAAGTGAAGATTTACCCATTTGCCTACAGCTAAGGATGTAGCAAAATTCACCTTGTCTCAAGGCTTCGTAAAGTTCCACATCCGCTCTGCGCTCAACATAGCTAGGAGCGTCACTAGTTAAAGTGCCACCAACTTGATATCGATAATTGTCCATTTAATTTAAAATTTAAAATGTTAAATTCTTGCTCGTTCTTAATAAATGAATTGGAATCGAGACAATTGATATAATTCATATTAAGAACTAAAATTAATTATTTTCTTGATTTGTCTTTCAACAGTTTACCAGAACTATTTAGTATGCTGAATGCTTTCCAAGCTGTTGGCTAAAATAAAGGCGATATAACTCACACATAGCGTGAGCTTGATTGCCATTGAGTTTAACCAAACCCATACTTTCTAGTTTATAAGCAGCGATCGCATCTAGCTCTACTTTTTCATCTGTTGCAATTACCTGTTGCATAGCTGACATTAATTCCGGTTCTATTTGCAGTAAGCTCAACAGTTCTCGTAAATGCTGACTGTAAATTCCCACTGGTGTAGATGCGGTTTCTAGTAATACCTCTAATGTCATTTCCTCCTGACATAGATGATAAAGCGCCAGGCTAACTAAATAGGGATGTCCTCCTACCATTGCTTGTAGAGGTGCAAGGCGTTTTGCCCCTTCGGAGTCTGCTGCCCAATGTAGTTTGTAACACAATGCTAAATTCTGTACCTGATTGAGAGTTAACGGTGGCAACGTAATTGTTATGCCGACATTGAAAGGCGATTGGTTAAGCTTGAGTGGAATATAAATTTCTGTAGTGTGAACTACCACCATCCGTAGTTTTTGCCAGATTTGCTCTTGCTTTGCTTGTTCGTGCCAAAATCGCAGCATTGGCAGAAAGTCTTGGGCAATATTGGGATGTTCAAAAACTCGATGGACTTCATTTAAAGCCAAAACTACAGGACTATTATCAATGTATTGCAGCAGATATGCTTCAAAATAGATTTTGCAGCTTACCTTGCTGCCCATTTCCGTATCCCAAAAATCATCTAGACAGGGAAGCAGATTTAACTGTCTGCTGACATTGACACAAAACCAACGCAAAAATTTATCGAGAGAAGCAAAAACGTCTTGGTCGGCTTCTTGAAAGTCTAAATAAACAATTTGATAACCTTGCTCTCTAGCATAAGCAATCATCCGATTGAGCAGCGAACTTTTTCCGGTCTTTCTAGGTGCTTTGATTCGGATTAAGCAACCTGGGTATAAAATCTCGTTACAAACAAGTTCTTCTAGGGGAGGGCGATTGATGTAAAGAGGAGAACCCAATGGTAGAGGGCCGCTAGGAAATTCCATCTTACTTGCGGAAAAAAAGTCTGAAGAAACCATTTCTAAGCTAGATTCTTCGCCCAAATCTTGTTGGCTCTGATTTTCCCCATCGCCTATTTTGTCTTCCAGGTATTTATTCAACGCTAAATGCAGATTTTTTTTCGTTACTCTTTTTCCAAGTGCTACAGAAAGGTCTTGCCACAATTCAGAGCCAACTTCCTTGATGTAATTGTTGCGGTAGCCTGATTCCTCTGCCATTTCACCATAAGTTTTGCCCAACCATGATTGATAAAGCACAAACCATTGGATGGAAGCAAGAGGCTTGTCTTGCAGAATTCTTTCTACTGCTTGCAGAATATCTTCCACGAATATCAAAGGTTAAACAGTTAGTAGATGGATTTATCTACCTTGGTCTATTAATAATATACAACCGAATAAATACTTAAAAAAGAAAAATAAATCTCTACGGATATACTTTTTACATCGTAATTCAATACGGTTCCTCTTAAAAAGGCTTGCTCTAATCCCCGCCTTTTTCAGGAAGGTTAGGGATAATCAAGCTAAAACCCAAGTGGATTGGGTTTTAGAAAAGTTAGAAAGACATCACTTTTTCAGTGCTAGAGTCAAGCCATCTGCGATCGCTACTAAACTAAGACTAACTCGCTGGTCTTGATGCAGCTTTTGATTAAAGGCCCGAATCCTTTTAGTTCTATTATCTTGCACTTGAGGATCGGCAACCTTGCCTGACCAAAGGACATTATCGATCGCAATCAGTCCCCCCGGACGCACTAGTTGCAGCGATCGCTCATAATAAGCATCATAGTTGCTCTTATCTGCATCGATGAAAGCAAAATCAAAGGTTTCCGCTTCTCCTGTTGCCAGTAACTGCTCCAAAGTCTCCAAAGCTGGGGCAATGTGCAGTTGAATTTTATCTGCCACTCCAGCTTGCTGCCAATAACGTCGAGCGATCGTTGTAAATTCTTCGCTCACATCACAGGCTACCACCTTCCCATCATTCGGTAACGCCAATGCCACCACCAGGGAACTATAACCTGTAAATACCCCAACTTCCAGAGTTTTTTTCGCTCCAAGCAACTGCACCAGTAACGCCAGAAACTGCCCTTGTTCAGGAGCTATCTGCATTCTCCCTACTGGATGCTGGGCTGTTTCTTGCCTCAGTTGGGTTAAAATTTCCGGTTCTCGGAGAGAGACTGATAGTAAATAATTATACAGATTTTCTTCGAGTCCTAATGTTTGAGTTGTCATAAATTTGGGGCATTGGGAATTAGGCATTGGAGACGAGTCTTTGATGCCCGCAAACGATTTTTGAGATTATGCCAAATCTCAGAAATGTAGTGGCAATTCATGAATTGTCCCTACGCATCCTACTGGATAATTTATTTTTTGTAAGTCTCTTAGACTCAGAGTTTATTCTGATGCAGGCTAGGTGATAATGAAATAACTCTGATTTTAACAGCTATATAAATTGCAATTATTATGCAATAAACCAGCACAGAGACATTCTATATGTAGAGATATTGCATACCAAGCCTTTCCTTGAGTTACTGGCTTAAACCCTTCTAGAATAAAGACTATTGTAGGGAAATTGTATTAATAAACATTACTTTTATTCTGGGAGGTATGATGAGCCGTCCAATAATTCTTGGTATTGTCGGTGACAGTGCTGCTGGGAAAACAACACTAACGCGGGGAATTGCTCAGGCACTCGGCCCAGAAAATGTCACAATCATCTGTACAGATGATTATCACCGTTATGATCGCCAACAACGTGCAGAAATTGGCATCACCGCCCTCCATCCCGACTGCAACTACTTAGATATTATGCAGCAGCACCTGTCGCTACTACGCACAGGACAGCCAATTCTTAAGCCAGTTTATAGCCATAAAACAGGGACATTCGAGCCACCGCAGTATATCAAACCCGGTAAATTTGTGATTATTGAGGGATTGCTCGGTTATTCTACTCGCGCCGCCCGTGATTCTTACGATGTTAAAGTCTACCTTGCACCCCCGGAACAAGTACGTGCTAAGTGGAAAGTCAAGCGAGATACCCAAAAGCGTGGCTACACTGCTGAACAAGTACTAGCTGAACTAGAAAAGCGCGAACCAGACTCAGCCCAGTTTATCCGTCCGCAACGGCAATGGTCTGATATAGTAATTAGTTTCTATCCACCCACTGATGAAGCTGATGAAACTAATGGACACCTGAATGTCCGCCTGGTACTGCGTCCGACAATTCCGCATCCAGATTTCACCCCAATTACCAACTCTAGCTATGGTAATTCTGACTCAGCCATCCGCCTGGGGCTAGACAGGGATATGAGTAAGCCTGTGGATGTCTTAGAAGTTGATGGTCATGCCACCTTAGAACAGGTGAATAAGCTAGAGCATATTATTTGTTCCGATATGCCCCATTTACGAAATATTTGCGATCGCGAAAGTAATCCAGAACTGGGTAAAATTGCTGGTACAACTGGGGAGACATTGCAAAGTTACCCTCTTGCTCTCACCCAGCTAATTATTACCTATCACATGCTGAAAGCAACGCAAATTTATCAATAAATCAGTGAAGACAAAGGGCTTGAAATTGCTGGTGTAGACGCGAGCGCACTTTGCTAACTACTCAAATTTAAGATATTGCTTATGGTTGTACCTTGACGGCGGCTTGCAGCAATTCAATATCTCTAATGTGAAGAATGCCACTACTCTCAAATTGCACACCGATTTGGATCTTGGCAGCATCCGCTTCTTTTTTAAAATAGGCACGCACTTTGTAAGGCTGAAAATTTTCCGTTGGTGAAACTCCTCTACCCCATGAAGTTGTTCTCATTCCGCCCGATTGTCCTGGTCTACCTACACCCAAACTTACTGCAATTGATTCTTCTGTGTTCAGCGCTTTCGCATTAAATTGACAAGCAAGAACACACTCTTGGACATCGGGTTCTGCAACTTCAAACAAGATGACATTTCGCAAAGGATCTGTACTATTAGTTAGAAAGCGCTGAGTATTATCGTCATAAGCTTCAATTTGCCAGCTTTCTCCGATAATTGTAATGCCTCCCTTTGTAACTGTGGAATCGGCAGGTGTGAATCGACGAATCAATACAAATGGCTCTGCGGGTTCGGGAATAGCAAGGGGTTTTTCTAGCTCCTTAAGGGCTTCCTGAGCTTTAGAGAGAATAAAATTTGTCAGATTGTTGAATAGCTCGTCAAACATAGCGATTGCCCTAAATTATATTATTTTTAGTATTCCCTTTGAAATAGTAGTTTTTTGCCATATTTAGGCGCTCTTGTTCATCCGCTCAAACATACTTTATTACGTCTGATTTGCGACTTTACGATTTTTGTCTGTAACAATATAAAGCGATACCTACGACGGTAAACTACGCACTTTGCTAATTACTCAAATTTAAGGTATTGCTCATGATTGTTACTTTACAGGCGCTTGCAGCAATTCAATATCTCTAATTTGAAGAATGCCACTACTCTCAAATTGCACACTGATTTGAATTGTGGCAACATCTGCTTCTTTTTTAAAATAGGCACGCGCTTCGTAACGCTGAAAATCTTCCGTTAGTAAAACCTCTGTTGGCCAGAAGTGCCTCCATGTGCCCCATTGTCCCGTTCTCCGCCAACCTAAACTAACTTTAATTGGTTTTTCTGTGTTTAGCGCTTTCGCGTTAAATTGACAAGCAAAAACACACTCTTGGACATCGGGTTCTGCAACTTCAAATAAGATGACATTTCGCAAAGGATCTGCACTATTCGTAAAAAAGCTCTGATTCTTATCGTCATAAGCTTCAATTTGCCAGCTTTCTCCGACAATTGCAATACATCCCTTTGTCACAGTGGGATCGGCAGGTGTGAATCGACGAATCAGCACAAATGGCTCTGCGGGTTCGGGAACGCCGAAGCGTTTTTGCAGATCGTTCCCGACTTCTTGAAGTTTAGAGTCAATAAAACCTTTGAGATTGTTGAATAAATCATCGAACATAGCGATCGCCCTAAATCATCTTATTTTTAGTGTTCCCTTTGAAAGCGAAGTTTTTGTCATACTTAGAAGTTAGTGTTCATCCGCTCAATATCCTTATTTGATTTACGGCTGTGCTATTTTTATCTCTGGTAGGATAAAGCGATCGCCCCCGGTATCGGTTCACCACTAAAACAACAGCTATTTACTAACCCTTCACGAGTAAAGCCCAAACCGCCCTCTAAAAACAACAAGTTCCCCTCTTCGGTAAGTAAGAAGTCAGCAGAGAAACTCGGCAACGGAGTATAAGCTGCTAGCTTTTCAGTCAAGTAACGAACTTGAATGGCAGTTTCTTCATAAGTAGCCGATAAGGGACGACGAGTATAATAGCTTCATACAGCAATACCTGAAGGAAAAGTAAAAGCCCTAAACTCCACAGGATAACTTGCCTCCACTTTGGCATTAACCCAAGGTCTAACCAAAACCGAGACAGTACGCTGTTGCGATCGCTCCAATTCTTCTAATACAGACATAAACCGAGGTTCATCCAAATCAAACTCTAAGAGCGGCAGAGCCGTTGGATAACTATCAGCCATCGTTGCCTTCAGTATTTCAGTACTACAACAGTCCCAACGCCACATAGTAGACCGTGGCTCATAGTGTTGACGTAACCAAGCGTATGCACGATCGAGTGTTGGAGTATCTCCCAGTCCTTCTAAGAAACGGAAAATTTCATCGATTCTCACCTCTGGGCCAAAGGTTGCTGGAATGTAGCCAATCCGAGCTTGATCGCAGATTGGCAGCCAGTGGCTAAGGAGAATAGGGTTCATGATTCTAATGAGAGTAAGATATATAGAAATAGAGAAATTTTCCTAAAATTAAAGATTTTCTCAAATAAAGATGATTTTGAGAGCAAACGAGGGATAACTAAGGATAGTTCTATGTGTGGTGCTATTTTCTTAGTTTAATATGACCTATTGCCTCAGAATTGCCGACCTACCTACAAATGAGCGTCCGCGTGAGCGATTAATGACGCATGGTGCAAAAATTTTAGCCACAGCGGAGTTAATCGCAATTCTTCTAGGCACTGGTCAAGGGCCGGGAAAACTATCTGCTGTGGGTTTGGGACAATATATCTTGAGCGAATTAGGCAAACACCAACGCGATCCTTTGGTAGTTCTGCGAGAAGTTAGCCCTGCTGAGTTAATGCAAATTTCTGGTGTTGGCCCGGCGAAGGCGACAAGCATTTTAGCAGCAATCGAATTGGGTAAACGGGCTTTTCAATCTCGCCCTAACGATGGCACATTAATTGATAGCCCACTTGCTGCTGCTGCTACCCTCAGTCAAGATTTGATGTGGCAGGTACAAGAACGTTTTGCAGTGGTGCTGTTAGATGTCAAGAATCGCTTATTGGGAACACAAGTAATTACCATTGGCACAGCAACCGAAACCCTAGCTTCTCCTCGTGATATTTTTCGGGAAGTTATTCGTCAAGGCGCAACGCGGGTAATAGTTGCCCACAATCACCCTTCTGGGAACCTTGAACCTAGCCAGGAAGATATAGAATTAACGCGCCAGTTGTTAGCAGGAGCGCAGCTTTTGGGGATTCCAGTACTAGATCATCTGATTTTGGGTAATGGCAATCATCAGAGTTTGCGGGAGCTAACAACGTTGTGGGACGAACATCCGCAAGGGGATTAAAATAATTCGTAATGACGCTCGTTCCGACGCTCCTACGTCGCTAACGCTGCGCTATCGCTACCGCTTCTCTACGAGACGCAGAGCGAACCCTAACGTAATTCGTAATTAAAGATTTTCTTTAATTACCCTCACTAGAGTTAAATCGAAAAGGATTTCCGATTTTAGGTTTTGCTCATTGGGGTTCTTGTTAAGTGTTACAAGTGTATGTGGCTAAGTTTAACAAGGGAATTTTGCCTCAAGTCTTGTTAATTGAGATGGTAGCTGGATGTACGCCATCCTGTATTAGCGATCGCCTCAACTCTGGGTTGGCTGGTAGGGTTGTCTAGCTACGGTAGCGGAGTGTTGGCTCGATCGAGACCAACATTGTTAGATTTGGGAATTGCGGTAGCGCCTGGTGTTATCAGTGGCTACGCCAAAATTGAGATGAAAATCTCTGGTAGTTTAGCAGGAACTGTAATGTCTGACGACAAGCCGCTCCACTTTAGGTTTTTAGGGGTGAACGTCTTTTAAGTCGGGGATGAAGGCTAATTGTAGGCTAAAGCCTACTCTTAAATTCACTAATCACGCTGTTGCTCTAAACCACACGCTGAATTTGCTAATTTGACATGAATGAGGAGAGAATCTATTAGTCAAGTTAAAATAACTTTCCAAAACGTAATAGTGGACGTTACAGAATTAGTCAAAGTTTCAATTATTCTTTTGATCGTTGCTACAGGTGTAGCTCTGCTGTCGCGACAGTTGCGAATCCCTTATGTTGTGGGTTTAGTATTAGCAGGTTTGCCCATCACTGAGCTATTATCTCGTCCGATTGGTTTAAATCCAACTCTTGTTTTAAATCTTTTCCTGCCAATTCTCCTGTTTGAAGCTGGAATCAATACAGATGTCAGTCGCCTACGCAGTACTTTTAAACCAATTGCCCTTCTAGCTGGGCCAGGGGCTGTGCTTTCCAGTGGTATTATTGCCGTCCTGTTGAAATTTGGATTGGGACTAAGTTGGATACCTGCCTTATTTGTAGGAGTAATTCTGGCAAACACTGATACAGTTTCTATGATTGCTGTCTTCAAAGAGATACCAGTACCCTCTAGGCTTTCCACCATCGTTGAAGGTGAAACCCTATTTAACGATGCTGCTGCCCTAGTTATGTTCAATTTAGTTTTGCAAGTATATTCGACAGGTTCACTCACGTTACTACAAGGAATCGAACAACCGCTATTTATCTCTCTAGGAGGCTGCCTCGTAGGGTTAGTCTTAGGCTACTTGAGCATACCTGTATTCGCCCGTTTGGACGATCCCCTTAGCAGTTTATTACTGACGGTAGCAGTTGCATTAGGCACTTTTCAGATTGGAGATTTTCTAGATGTATCAGGTGCTGTGGCCGTAGTTGTAGCTGGATTAATTTTCGGGAATTTTGGTCTTTCTGGCAATACTTCTGCTTCTAGTCGCATTACCTTGTTGAGTTTCTGGGAATATGCCAGTTTTACTGTCAACACCTTTATTTTTCTATTGATTGGTGTAGAAATAGACTTGGTAACGCTCTGGAGGACTTTACCAGCAATTCTACTTGCAGTTTTGGCCTATCAAGTCGGGCGAGTTCTTACAGTCTATCCGTTGCTAGCAGGGATTCGTTGGATTGACCGCCCAATTCCTCTCCGCTGGCAACATTTACTGTTTTTAGGTAATATCAAAGGCTCACTCTCAATGGCTCTGGCATTGAGCTTACCCACTACATTACCAGGGCGAGAAGTCCTCATAGCTATAGTTTTCGGTAGTGTGCTAGTGTCGTTATTGGGACAGGGTTTAAGTTTACCTTGGGTAGTAAAACGTTTAAAATTATCTAAATTTTCAGAAATTCAACAACAGGTTGAAGAATTGCAAGCCCAGTTGATGACAGGTAAAGCAGCACAAGATGAATTAGATAGCTTGTTGAAATCAGGGGTGTTGCCGAAAGCCGTTTATGAAGAGATGCGTTCAGCTTATCAGGTACGAATTGCAGGTGCAGAAAAGATACTGCGAGAACTTTATAATCGTCGTCCTGACGAGTTAGACGGCAAAAGTCGCAATAGTGGTAAACTTGATGCCATTCGCCGACGTTTACTGCTGGCAGAAAAAGGAGCGCTCAATGAGGCAATGCGGAAGCGAATTCTCTCTGAAGAAATTGTGCGCGGACGGATACAAACTCTTGATGAACAATTGCTGAAACTAGAAGATGATTAACGCTCTTTTATTACTCTCATGAGAGTATAATTAATTACTAACAGTTTAACTTAGCAAGGGTATTTAATTGGGTTCAAGAACGGCTACCTCCACGATCACCGTTTAATATATAAGCCACGAAAAAGACTTGAAGTAGGAGGAGTCTATAAAACCAAACCACAATTGGCAGTTGAAATAATTGAAGCATTGCTCAAACTTGGGTTTAATTTTTATTTGGTTTTAGCGGATAGTCTATATGGCGATTGACAGGTATCAAATAACACTTAGATATGAATCTAGCTAGAGATATTCGCGCACACTTTTTTTGCTGAACAATCTCTCTGGCTAAAAATATAGCATCCATGAACGATGGCATCGGTTGAGCCTTGAAATTTGATTCTGTTACTGTTTCAAGTCTGTCAGTAATGCTGGGCGCATTTATTGCTTCTAAACTTGACTTTGTTTCATATTCAAACTCGTCGGTAATTCTATCTAGAACAGTCAATCTTGGTTCAGTCACAAAATCATCGTCCCAATCAATTGATTCTGTTTCATTATCAAGTATGAATCCTGTGTCTAAATATCGTGCATACCTCATTAATTCTTGCTCAAAAGCTTTTGGTATACGGATTGTACTCGTTTGTTTATGATTCCATGTAGATTTTCTGCCAGATTTTTCTCTATATCCTCCCCAGCTTGGGTTTAAGGCTTTTTTAGTAGTTTTTTTATTCACGTTCTACATGATTTTGTTACTTAATCATGTTAACTGTAATGTCTGCCACATCTTGGTTTTTTCACAGATATATTTGATAAATCCCAATATTTCCGACATAGCAGCGTCTGCATTCTTCACAGCCTTCAAGGAATTTCAAGAATCTCAGCAAATCACAGCATTTTTCTCTCACCAGAGACATAAAAGAGCGTTAAGTAGTTGTTGAGTATGGGGTATGGTGCATAAAAAGAAATGTTTTTATTCCCTGGCTTCCCCATTCGGATGTAGAGGTTTGGCGAGAACTTATTGCAAATATGTCTGAAAAATTTCATGTTCGTTTCGGTGATAATTACAATTCTACCTATAGCAAAATGCACTTTTTTAAGATTTATATTTTAAAGGCGATCGCTTATTTTTAATCACCCTACCAGGACTGATAAAAGAAATTCCTTGCTGAAAGTCAGTACCAATCATCACTGCTTCCACTACAGGCTCAGATATTTCTGTTTGAGCTACCCACTCGACAATAAAATTTGCTCCTAAACCTCCACTGGTGTCATTTCTATTCACAAAAAAAGTTGTAGAAGCTAGTGCATCAAGTTGAATAGGTTGCTTCAAATACTGTTTCACTAATTTCCCCTCTGAGTTATAGTAGCGCACAGCAGTAATGATGATGGGATTGGTCAAATCTGTATTCCGAATACTGAGCGTAACTGCTAACTCGAAAATCTCCTGGCGATTGTGATGATAGATATGTGAATAGACAGGTACATAAATAGTTTGACCGCTAGCTATCTTAAAATTCTTATCCAGCGTCACTATTTTTTGAACTGGGGTAGCTTGAGTAGCATCGGGTTGTGACTTGGATGGAATATTGGCTGATTGACAAGATGCCAGAAAAATAACAGCGATCGCTAAATAAATATGTAGATATGGCTTCATCAAAACTATTTACACTCATTTTTCATCAGTGTGTAGCTAACCCCACCTAATAAAGAATTTAGGTAGGGACTGGGCTCAACATCTTTGTTGAATAAAATCAATGACTTGATGTAAACATCCTGGTTTAGTTACAATCAGTACAGTTGAATGAGGTTCCAGTACTGTACTGCCGTTAGGAATCATCAAATCTTCGTGGGGATGGGCTTGGTAGCCAATAATTAGCGAACCACTGGGAAATCGTGAATCTTTAGCGATTTCGGCAACGCTACGACCAGCAACATAGCAATTGTTTGGGATGGAAAGTTTTAGTACCTCAATTTGCCCTTGTTCAAAATGCATCATTGATTCCACTTGGGGATACTCAATGGCATTCACCATTGTTGAAACCGCTAGTTCAACAGTACTGATAATGTGGTTGGCTCCAGCTATCCGCAGTGGTTCGGCAAAATCGGGGTGACGCATCCGACTTAAAAGGTGTAGAACACCATAATGTCTAGCAAGAGTTACCATTGCTAAGTTTAAGGCATCACTTCTCAGAACAGCTGCCAAGGAGCCGGTTTTTCGAATCCCAGCTTCTAACAATACTTCTGTACTCACGGCACTGCCTTCAAAAGCCATTACTCCTACTTGTTCGCGGGCGTAGCGACAAGCGATAGGGTCAATATCAATTACGGCAACAGTATGTCCTAGTTCTACTAGTTTTTGCGCCAAACTTAAGCCTACTAAGCCTGCTCCACCAATTAGTACGTACATAGCTCTTCTTTGTGCTCTCTTCGACTTCCGCTTTACAACTTAGCAAAGGAATGTAATGCTGTTTATTAAATTTAGCTGCGTAGCAGCTTACTACTTGCTTATTTCGGAAAGTGAGAGAAGAGTGATAACTAAATAGAAGAAAGAGTGAAAGTCAAAAGAAATAATTAAAAAATAAAAGCCTTCTCATTTTCAATTTGAGGAGGCTTTTAGTTTGTATAAATATGCCTGGCACCGAGCTATTTTTGCGTAGGGCTACCCCTAAACTATCGTTGCCGCAACAGCGTTTCACCTCTGAGTTCGGGAAGGGTTCAGTGTGGTTCCACCGCGC
>NZ_NOLK01000084.1:0-33948 GCF_002245985.1 Nostoc sp. 'Peltigera membranacea cyanobiont' 232 | reverse complement strand
AGCGTTTTATCAAAAAACTCGACAAGTCATTTACTATCAAATACGAACAATCTAACTCTGACAAATCCCATACATCCCAAAAATGGCGCATCTGGTCGGTTCATTCCGATAATTCTGGCAGTGATGAGAATGTCGCTTTCATCAAAGATATCACCAACGCCGTCAAAAACTTTGATGCCTTGTTCACCTCTCCCAGTCTCGGTACTGGTCTAGATATTTCGGAATATCATTTTGATGTTGTATTTGGTGTGTTTCACGGCGTTTCCCAAACCGCTACTGAGTGCGCTCAACAACTGTACCGCTATCGTCCAAAAGTCCCGTTTCATATTTGGGTGGCCCCGCGCCCCCCATTTGGCTACCAAGATACTAACGCTGCCAAGATTAAAGAGCGCCTCCTCCAAACCAATGAAATGACCGCTTTTCTGTTGCGGATTGACCGTCAAACAGGCAAACGCGGAGCCGAGAAAGATTGGGCGCTTGAGGCTTACTGCCAAATTATGGCTAACCGCCATTATTCTCTCAATAATCTGCGTGATGACTTGCGATCGCTCCTCACCGAAATGGGCAATACATTTATATATGTGGGCAGTGATTCAGATCCTCAGTCTCTCGAAAGTCTTAAAGCAGCAGCACAAGCTTTGGATCGTGCCCACAATTCGGCTGTTGCCAAGGCGAACAATATTACTTTGAGCGAGTACCGTGCCCGTCAGAGCAAAGATTACCTTGACCCCAATGAAATTTTTGAATGTGAAAAGTTCCGCATTTCTGATTCTTACGGCATCGAAGTAACCGAATCACTCGTAGAAATGGATAAAGGTGGCCGCTTAATTAGAGCGATCGCCGGACTTGAGGCCATTTTAGCCCCACCCGAAGAATCGTTTACTGACCCCAAAACTGGGCAAAGTTATCCCACGCCACCAACAATTGTCACCCAAAAAGACCGCACCGAGCGCGACAATCTACCTTTGTGCATCGACTGGGGCAATTACTCGGCACGGTGGCTAGCTAGATTTAACCTGGGGCTGCATCAAATTCTCTCAAGTTTAATGAAGGGTGATGAAGTTACCGGAGACGATTCCACCTTACTCAAGATGACGGCGATCGCTAAAAACTGTGCTGCTCACGTCAAAGCAATTCTTGGGTTTACTATTCCCCTAGACTGTAAACCTATTTGGTTGCTGGCGACTTTAGTCGAGCAGCTGGGGCTAAAGTTGACGTTCCGTAAGCAAGGTAAACGGGGTCAACAGGTGAAACTTTTCTCTTTAGATAAAGAGGAATTGGAATTTGCAATGCATGTAATTGCTCATCGTGTGGAAAAGCGTAATCAAAAAGAAAATCGAACCTATTACGCTGCTCAAACCCCTGCTGTGTATAGTATAAGCCCCAATCAGCAGCCCGTATCCACACCCCCCCCTAATGCTATAGGGAACTCCCATTGCCAAGGGGAGGATACTACCGTTTATGTTCCGCCCCAAACTGACCGGATTACTCTACTTCATTGCGTAGAAATACTTCGCTCTGGTATTTCTCGTGGAGTTGAGGCAATTAAAGGCATTCTCAAGCGATGGCAGAGTGATTTGCGTTGGGAGACAGTACTGGAACTTGAAGCGATCGCGGCAAATGAACTGCGACTTGTCGAAGCTCAAGTCCCTGAATTTTACAGCTTGCTGAATGAAGAAGTGTTGCCAATGGAGGGGGGCTAAACTTTCGTCATAACTAACCGCATCATTGAAGTAATTTCTACTTTTGCTTTCAGCAATTGCGCTGATGCTGCTTTGCTAAATCGATTTTTTGGTAAAATGGGGTTAAGAGCTTTCATGCACTGAATTATCGGTCACTTCGACTAACCTGGATTTCCCGAAGTCGTCTGACGAAACCGGAGCAAGTAGCGCTAAAGATGATACCGCTCCCAATACTTGATCTTCTCTTACCTCCAGGTACTTGTACAGCTCGTCCAACGTGCGATGCCCAGAAATTTCCTGAATCACTCTTAAGGGAATTCCGGCATTACTCATCGAGGTGAGTGCTGTGCGCCGAAAGCTGTGAGAGCTTATGCCTTCAACTTGCACTCGTTTGCAAGCGACTCGCAATATCCACAATGCCGAATCCCGGTGCAGGTGGTTATTGGCTCTTGAGTGGTCAGCATTTCCAGGGAACAGCCAAGGAGAATCATCACGCGGTTTATATGCTTGCAACCTGACTCGCAATTCTTGAATTACCGGGATGGCACGGGTAGCCAGTTTCCCTTTCGTGTTACCTTTGCGAAAGATGATTTTGGCTCTGACTTTTCCTTTGGCATCATATACGTCCCGCTTAAGCAACGTCACTGCTTCAGAACTTACTAGAAGCCAAACTAAACTACTCTATGCCTTGGCAAATGATGCGGCAGAAGCATTTTATGCGAAAATCCCAGAGTCAGAAAAACTTCCATCTGCTGCCGCCGCTTGGAACATCTGTGCATCCCGCCAGGATGAACTTGAAGTTGCAAGAAAAGAAAACGCAAACCCCCAGGCGATCGCTAAAAAAGTCTCCAATTTTGCTTTCGCTGCTTTCCCCAATGAGATTATCTCCCGCTTGGAGGAACTGCAATTTAGCGAACCGAAGTTAGTCACACTTAATAATGAAGCAAATCAATTTTTGGGCAGAAAGTGGAACCCAGACGAAAAACACCCCATAGAAATCAGAGCCTCTCATCACCCACCGGGACATGAACGCCACGTTTCCAGACTAATGTTTGTCCAGGATGCTGACGGCGAATATAAGGAATTCGCCATGCTCGAAACCAGGGCTGGAATGTTACCAATTGGCACAAAGGCGCAAGCTAATTTCATTGGGGTAGAACCTGTTACTGCCAAAGCAACTATTGGACTACCAGGAAACGAGCCGGTTGAAATTACTATCCGCGAACTCAAGAACTTCTCTTATGCAGGACTTGTTTTTAACGCCGAACCCGTAAACTTAGAATTTGGCACTGTGCCGATTCCTGATAAAACAGTAAAAATCAAACTTGATGCTTTGACTCTGGGTGAGTTAAACAGTGATTCTATCCAGCAGTTAAAACAAGTTGATTACCTAAAAAATGGTAATCCCCTGAAGTTGAAACTTACTTCTATCTCTGAAGCTGGAGATCAAGCTTTTTTGCTGGGTGAGTCCCCAAATGGTAATCTCCTCAAAATCAATAAAATCAACTTTTATGATTTTTCTGGTCAGTCATTCTCGGCTCGAGATTACCGAAAACTGACTATCGAAACGCCACCTTTAAAAACTAGAGATGCAGTATTTCTCAATGGTGAACCCTTGGGGGTATTACATTTTAAGAAAGACAAAGACGCGCTCAGACAGCTTGGATTGCTCAAAACCGGACAACTTACACCCGCACCCACTATTATTGAAAGTAATTTTTCTGTTATTTGCGCTCAAATTGACCCTAAGACCGTTGAATATCCGCAGAAATGGACGAAGGAATTTCAGGCTTTTGGGACTCAATCAGTTAACCCTCAACAACAGCAGATGATTGATAGTAGTGAGCCAATTCTACATCATATTAAAGAGCGTCCTACTTTCTTATTTTCGACAGAATCAAACAAAAAATTTGGAGTTATGGGCTTGGCTGTTGACAACCAGAAAGCTGATACTGTGACTAAATGGTTAACTGCTCAAAAAGTTGAATGGGAGCAAGTACCAACAGAAGATGTTATCAGGGAAACTCAAAAAGGTTTAACGGTCTTTAACTTGGTTGATAGCTCCATTCCTGCCAAAACTTTGTCGAGCATGACCAAAATGCCTTTTTTAGCAGCTTTTCGAGAATCGGAAACCATCGTTCCTTCTGGAGTATTTTTTGTCAAACGCAGTTCCTGTCTCAATTTTTCATATTGAGCCAGGAGGATTTGATTGTGCTGTTCTAGAGTTCGGCATCTACGGGTTAAATCATCCTCGTTATTGAGAAATTCTGTGCCAAAAGAACGCATCTGTTCAACAAAGTTATTCAGTTCTGTGCGCTTTCTCTTGATCTGTTTGAGTAGTGATTGATGTTCTTTTTCTAAAAACTCTAAGCGGATATGTAATTGAGACAGAGCCAGCGGAGTTACTTTAATTGATTGCGATGGAACTGTAGTTTTTCTAGGCATGAAATACGTATGTAAGTTGAAAGTTTAAAATATAATTGTCGCATTACTTAGGAAATGCAAAAAAAAGACACATCTTGGATTATACACCACGGACTTAAATGAAGTTTTTAATAGTTTTCTCGATCAAAGCATCTAAGTGTGGATTAAACAGCGGTTTTTTTTATTCGATAACCTTTTAATCAATGTCAAGTATAGACGCTTCCTCCATCTTTAAGAGGATGTTTGAAAAGCTCAAAATATCTATAGTTCGCTATTCTGAGCGTCACCAAGTAAAAGGAAGAATCCTAATTTTTCGTTGCTCTGGCTTGGGGACGTTACTTTTGATACAAAACATACTTTTCAAACGCCCTCAAAGAGAGTAGAGAATTTCATGCAATACCGAATAGCAATGATGATGTTAGATATTGCTCTGATTAAGGCTGACCAAGAAAGTCTCCTTTGCCAAGTTCTACACCGCAGTGCCTAAGAAGGTCATTGAGATTTCTCCAGAAAAAGTTCAAAGGACTTTGAGCCGCCCCATCTAATATTAGAAGGAATTGACTATAATCTGATATCGGATGAAAACTGTCAGCTAAAATAATGAAGGTAGTTATACAGGAACGCCAATGAATATCAGTATTGACATACCTGATGAGGTGCGCGTTTATGTGGAGGCACAAGTAATAGCAGGTGCTTACAGTAGCATTGGCGAATATTTTCTCTCATTGGTACAACAAGACCAAAAACGCAAGGCACAAGCTCTTTTAGAAACACTTTTAAAAGAAGGTATTGATGGAGAAGGGGAGGAAGTAACACCAGAATATTGGCAAAACCTGCGTTCTACCGTTTTAGGTCAGAACAGCATGGGCAACCCAAACGATACATGAGCTATCGATTAATTGTCAAAGACCGGGCAACGCAAGATTTGCGACATCTGGCCAATTACATATTAGTCAATGGGAATACAGATGTAGCAGTTAAATTCTTAAGTGCTGCCGAAGCAACATTTGCTCAGTTAGTAAAGACTCCTGGGATAGGAAAGGTAGCTCAGTTGGTAGTATCGAGATTAGGTGAAATCCGACAATGGCGCATCAAAGACTTTCAGGATTATCTAATTTTTTATCGGATTGAGGATACTACTATTGAGATTCTTCGGGTATTTCATGGAGCAAGAGATTTAGCAGATGTACTTAGCGAATTAGACGAACAATTTTAACCCAAAATTGCTTATACCTCCACCAACCAATCGCACACCACAGACCTACACCTGTCTGCAAACTTAACCCAAACCTGCCACTGGTTCAGGTATAGGGGCCACATGGGTTGGTCGTAACGGAGGAGCTGACAGATATTATACAGATGGCGAACTAACTATTTGTGTATTTTCAATGAATAATATTACTCAAAGAAAACCATCAACTTATTCACCATCACCAGAGCGGAAGTGAAATATCTGAACAAATTAAAATTGACTTGACTATATGGGCACAAACAAGAGAGAAAAACGAGACTTGTGGTAATCAGGCTTACAGCTACTCTTAAAAATAAAAATTCTGCGCCATCCCAGGCACTAAAATTGTCAAATTAAAACAGAAAAATAAGTGATAGTAATGGCGAATCCCAGAGATACAGAGAATGGATGGTCGCAGTTAACTCGTGGTGCGCCATTGGCAGTAATGGTAGCGGTGGTACTCTATATTTTATACCAACTTTTACCAGTTTTAGAACTTTTAGTTGTTGCAGCATTGATAGCTTTAATTTTACGAACCCTATTAAGGTTTTTGCAAAAGTTAGTCAAATCACAGGATATTGCTGTTTTGCTACTAATTGGATTAATCATTGGATTTGTTGTGGTATTAGCTACTGTAGTCTTACCTAGTGTGACATTTGAATCTCAAAAATTAATCAAAACATTACCAACTTATCTCAATAGATTGACAGGAGATGTTGAGCAACTGCGCCAGAAATTTGCTTTTATTCCTGACATTTCCCAAGCACTAATACAATTACGGAATTTGACCGACCAGTTACTAGGGGGAGTACCAGTTTTCTTAGGTGAAGCTTTAAGTTTAACCGTTGAATTGGTAGCGACGTTAATTTTAGCGCTTTACATGGCTTACGATCCTAATTCCTTAGTGAAAGGGATTTTAAGATTAGTCCCAAGGCGACATCACCATCGGTTTAAAGGAATCCTTAAGGCTTGCGAGACAAGATTGCGGGGCTGGATTTTTGGGACAGGAATAGCGATGATATTTCTAGGTGCTGGAGCAACGTTTTGACTTTTGATTTTGGGGATTCCGTCAGCACTACCATTTGGGATTATTGCAGGTTTATTTGAAATAATTCCTTACTTTGGTTCGGTCATTGGTGCTTTTTTACCAGCATTAGTAGCATTGAGTATTTCACCGCTAAAACTAGTATTTGTGTTGATACTTTTCTTTGTAATGAATCAAATAGATGCCCATGTTGTTCAGCCTTTGGTGATGGGTCAGCAAGTTAATATCCATCCAGTGATGGTGATTGTGACATTTTTGGTAATGGGTAAGCTATTTGGATTTATTGGTGTGCTACTTGCAGTGCCTGCGGCAGCAGTGATAATTACGCTGATTGATGAGTTTACTCCGTCAGAAAAGCTGATAGAGTCAGTCGGAGTTGAAACTAGAATAGATGTTCAATCGAACGATTGAAAAAAGAGACAAACTTTAGAAGTGTGCCATTACTACCTGCACTAGAGCCTCTTTTACAATCTGGTTCACACTATTTTCTGTAAAATAAATCCTTAGTTATGCTCATCATGGTGAATAGAACGGGAAATTCTATTTTCTCGGCGGTTGAGTTGTTGTCGTTCACGAGGATTTAAACGTCCATCTCTCAAGTCACGCCTCCGAGCCGAATTTAAAGATGCTTCTCGACGCTCTAATTCCCGATATTCACGTTTGTTAATACTGCCATTTTGAACACCATGAGCAATCCGATGTTGCTGATTAACTTCCCGATGATAGACTTCTTGAGCCGAAGCTACTGTTGGCAAAAAGATTGCAGCCGCGCACATCGCAGCAAATGCGAAAAGTTTCATCTAAATATCCTAAAATTATTTGAGGAAGCAAGCGAGAAATAGGGATTTTTTCAACATCTCTAAATACTGATGCTTGATGTCACAATTCTATTAACCTCTTTGCCAAACCACCTCTGACTAAAGTCATCAGTCTGATCATGACTTTAGTCACTATTATGAACGCTAGTGTTTATTTGCTGAAGTTGCTATTTAAGGTTAAAGTTAAGTCGCTATTAGGATTAATTACAACGACTTGATTGGTAGAAGTGTGATCAACAATGCCGCCAATTGTAGCGCCAGCCGCAGCGCCGCCGATAACTTTTCCAGCAGTGATAGTGCGATTACCAGTGATGCCAGAAATTCCAGTGGCAGCGGCGGCCCCAATTGCGGTATCTCTTAAAGTCGAGAGAACGTTACGATTTTGATTTGCGCCAACGGCTGTACCAATGGCAGTACCAGTTAAGACTTTGCCAAGTGTAATATGGTTGTTACCAGTGATGCCAGAAATTCCGGCGGCGGCGGCGGAGCCGACAGCAGCATCTTGGAGAATAGCTGTGATGTTAGGACTACGTACATCTTGTGTAGTAGTGATTGGACGCGAAGAGGCATTAATTGGAAACTGCTGACCATTGATAATCAGCTGACTAGCGACAAATTCAGAACCACCGTCTACAGGTTGCAATTGACCAACAACTTGGCTACCAGCAGGAATAGTTAGAGTTCCCTGATTATTTTTGATATCAGTTGCGACTGTCAGTGTTAGAGGTGCAGTTTCCTTGGGACTAACAACGATTTTCTTGGCATCCAGATATTTAACAGGAATAGAAGTTCCAGAGTTAAGTAGGGCAGTGATTGAGGAGCCAGTAGCATTTGCAATATACTGCCCAGGAATAGTAGAGGTTTGTCCAGAGGGCGTTAAAGCAAGACATAAAAAAGCTGAGACTTCAGCACGACTAGCTAATTGATTAGGTCTAAGGGACTTAACATCAGGATAATCTACGACCAGACGTTTTTCAGTAGCAGCAGCAATACCACTCTGGGCATAAGTAGGAATAGAACTGGCATCAGCAAAGTTTGCAGTTAGGGTGGTAGTCGGAGACTGAGTGGGAGAGTAATTTAAGCCACTAGCTAAAGCGACGAGAACTTGAGCGCGAGGAATATTTTGAGTAGGATTAAAAATCTGACCAGGGTAGCCGGACAAGAAGCCTGTCTGGTTGGCTGTTGCAATTGCATTATGGGCCCAGTAATTGCTGGGGACATCTGCAAATTGAACTAGATTACGACTCTTTTGTGCATTTGGGAAAGCCTTACCAATCATGGCGGCAAACTCAGAGCGGGTTACAGAGGCATTGGGACGGAAAGTACCATCTGGGTAACCACTGATAATTCCTTGTTGAGCCAGTTGGGAAATACATGATTGCGACCAATTGCCTTGAACATCAGTAAATGTCGATTGAGCAAATGTGGGACTGGCAATAACCAAAGGTACAAATCCACCAAAGGTCATTTGTAGTAACAAAGATAAGGCAGTTCTCGACTGAGATTGAGATATTTTAGTCATGGAATGATTGACCCCAATGAAAAGTATTTTCTCTTATTTGCAGTTGCTAATGAAGATCAAATATTACAGTGTTTTTTTCTGTAATATTTCAACCCATGCACAAGATACTAGTCTGAAATTAAACAGAAAAGTTCCACAAGAGTCAGTACAGCCGAGAAAAGTAGTTGAGGATGTTATCGAACAGAATTCAGGAGTCAGAAGGCCGGATTTCTCACCACACCTCGAATGGAGGAGTAATGAGTAGTGAGTAAGGAGTAATGAGTAAAATTCTTAACTTATTACTTATTACTCCTTACTTATTACTTATACGCAAAGCAGCTTGTGAGAAATGCGGGAGAAGGCTACACCCGTCGAACTCACGTTAACCCAGACCTGCCACTGCCCCAGGTATGCTTACTTGAGTTACCTTGATTGCTTGAAAGATAATCGCACTGACTGAGTGTTTCCCGTAGATGAAATGCTCCCGGTAAACGTCAGTAAGTCGGGGATCTTGTTTCTGACAAATGATTTGGGATTGCGATATCAGCATAGTGATGTTTTAGAATCTGGATAGAAGTAAAATATTTTCCCTTTAGTCTAAACTCCATATCTGACGAACAGCGCCAAACGGCTTTTGCTAAAGAGAGATCCAAGAAATAAAATGCCTATGTATCGTGCATTGGAAAGTGAATATTTGGGAGGTAGTCAACATCATTCTCTATGTCTTGTGGGAAGCGTGTCGATGGGGATCGTTTAGTATCTTTTGGTATTCAGCGAGCGCCCGGTTGAAAGTATATTTGCTTTTGTAGATTTGACGTGCTTTATCTCCCATCAACTTAACTCTTGTGCTATCACTAGCTAATTCATTGATTAAATCGGCAAGGTGTTGAGGGTTATTAGGAGGGGTATTAATACCACAATCGGAATTTGTTAATAATTGGTCAATATATGAGTTTGCTGAGGAAATAGCAATAATTCCCCTTCCTGCTGCTAACATACCGTAGAGTTTAGAAGGAGCCACTATTGATTCTGCCCCTGCTATTAGGCTGACCAGTGAAAGGTCACAAGCGGTAAGAGAGAGATGGAGTATTTCTCTGGGTTGGTAAGGTAATAAGAGTATGTTTTTTAGTTTATTAGATTGAATTGCTTGCTTTAAAACTTGTGTTTTAGCCCCATCACCAATAAAGACAAACTGAATAGGAGCATTTTTCAGTATATTAGCCGCTTCAGCAATGGTATGTATATCATGCAGTCTACCCAAATTGCCTGAGTATAAAACTGTGAAAACCTTATCAAGATTATACTGTTGAGCAAAATCATTTGCTTGTTTATCACAACCAATAATATCTTCCACTGCCCAATTCTCAATTACTTTAATTTTTGGTTTTAACTCAGGATATTTATTTTCCAAAAAATACTGCATGGAAGTGCTGAGGACTATAATGTTATCAGCATATTTATAACTTAAATAAATTAATTTACTAAAACAAACAACTAAAAAGCTATTTTGCTGAATAATGCCAGACATTACAGCAGATTCTGGAAATATGTCTTGGAGTAAAAAATGATATTTTCCACCGCGAATAATTTTAAAAATAGTACCTAAAAGACCGGAATATGGTGGATTAGAAGCAATTAATAGAGGAGTTGTATGATGTAGTGAAAATATTACATATTTCAAAGCACCTAAAAGAAAAAACATTGAGCTAATCACTTTACTCAAAATACTAGTGCTGGTTGTGATGGGAGAAAATGCACGGTAGATTGTGACTTGATTTGATAATTCAGGTGTAGTATTGTTTGTCTGAGTACCTGTGAATACATTTATTTTATAGCCTTTTTGGGAAAGCCCTTTGGCTAAGTCGGTCATGAGTTGGGCAGTAGCAGCATGGCTAGGGTAGAAATATTGAGTGATTATTGTAATTTCTTCCATGTATTTATTGTGGAATTATCAAAGAGGTAATCCAGATTTTTTACGTCTCAGTTCTATGATTTTGAGTACTATCATAAATTCATACATACCATAGAGTAGACAGAAAATAAGAGCCGTTATTCCTTCTAAAAAACCTAACCGAAGAAAATACATTTGTATAAATCTGACAATGGGACGCAAAAACCAAAGTTTAGCTGCCAATAATCTAAGTTTTAGTTTTCGTTCAGTTCCTAGAGCAGATGCTTTGCCTGTTTCCAGAAATTCTACAGTTTTTTGGGCGTCCCAAGAAGAATAGCGATCGTGTCGTTCTAACCAATCTCCAAATCCTTTAGAATTGGCATAATGCTCGTAAGGAATATTAATTCTACCAACTTTACAACCTGAACAAAAGTGTTCCCAAACCCCACCTGTAAAAGTGACTTCTCCTAGCTTTAGTAAACGGGAATGCCAATTAGGATATCCTTGTGTAAGCTTGAGCCATTTACCCCAAAATATATAACGTGCAGGCAGTTCATAAGCATTATATTGCTGATTACTGGCAGAGCATATATGCTGAATTTCTGTTGCTAAATTGGATGGAATAACTTCATCAGCATCTATAAATAATACCCATTCACTATTTAACTTACAATTTTGTAATGTCCAGTTGCGCTGTTCAGCAATTTTGAAAGGTGGAGTTTGAATATGGGTAAAAACTTTGGCTCCTAATGATTCTGCCAACTGTATTGTTCCGTCAGTACTACCTGAGTCTATAACAACAATTTCTTGACACCACTGTAAAGAATCTATACATCGATTAAGATTGCAAACTTCATTCTTAGTAAGAATAACTGCACAAATATCTGAATTCATAGGTAGCTATTCTCTTGTACAATAGAAGTAACCAAGGTTTGTGTGTTCTGCTCGTTTCACTATAAAGCCCTGTGATTGTAAAATTTTCTCTAATTCATCTACATCACCTTTATTTGGATGATATTCTAATGCCATACTTCTAACAGATTGAGTCCAATATAAATCTCCTTGAAATAAATGGAATTCACCCCCTTCAACGTCACATTTTAAAAAATCACAAGTTCCCACACCTTCTATGTATTCATTAATATTAAATTCTTGTATTTGAGGATTTAATTTCAGTAATGATTGTGTCCAATCATCATAAAATCCACCAACTACAGCACATTTAACTTCTAGACGATTTTCGTATAAATTTTGTTTAACATTATGTTTAATAATATTGACAAATTCTGATTGTGCTTCTACTGCATAAACTTGTGCTTGAGGTGCTTCAGCAAGTGCAAATATTGTAAATGCTCCACCATTTGCTCCTAAATCCAGTATGTGTTTTGCATCTTTTAATTTACCTAGCTGAACGTAACATAAATGTCCATATATTTCACGTATAACTCCAAAATCAAGATTATTGAAATAAAGTTTTTTTTCGTTAAAATTTATACTAAATGATTCATTTAAACTTTTATCCAATAGTCCTAAACTTTTGGTTTTTATTAAAGTATTGAAATATTTTGTTATTCCTGATATCCAACGTATATATAAAGGTAAAGGTAGAAAATTTTTAACTAGCAATAATTCCTTGTAGAAACGATATAAATTACTAAGCATAATGTTTATGTCTAATCTGAATATAATAATTTGCTGTGTGTAGGGAAGTTTTATCAATGGAGAAAAGATTTTCTATCCATGCTCTGGATTTAAATATTAGGGTTTGGATTTTACTGGGAAATTCAATCAATTCCCCAATAGCCTCAGTCCACTCTGATGCAACTCTAGAACGCACCCACCCCACGCCACCTTCAGCTACCTCATCATGTAGCCCTACTTTGTCGGAAATTAAAACCGGACATCCACAGGTTAGAGACTCGACAACGACATTACCAAAATTTTCATGACGGCTGGGCAAGACAAACAAATTAGCAGCAGAGTATATGGCTGGGAGTTTCTTAGGTTCGCAACTTTCTAGAAACATAACTCTGTCTGATAGGTTTGCTGCTTGAAACTGCTGCTTTAGTTTTGCTTTAGTGCCATCATCATCGCCACCGACAAAAATCATCCGCCAGTTGAGATGTTGTAAGGGTGCTAAAGCTTGAGGTAATAAATCTAACCCTTTTTTGTGGTGGAGACGGCCTACATTCAAAAGTATAAAGTCATCTTCACTAAGGTTTTGAGATTTACGCCATATTTTTGCTTCTTCTAAAGCAGGTTGCCAAAACTCAGTGTTTAAGCCGTTGGGAATGATAAAAGATTTTCCCGGTAGTTTTAGCCAAAGACACTCTTGTAATTCTTGGTTGCTAGTGTAGTGGACAGCAGCTGCATTTGTCACATTGAAGCGTTCTTGGCATAAATAATACAGTATTTTTTTAGCTGTTTTTTGCTGCCAGGAGTAAGGGCCAAGTGCGCCTCTAGGCGAAACAACATAGGGAACACCTTGATTTTTGGCTGCTTTGCAGGCGGCTCCACTGGTACGCTGCCAAACACCTGTGATATGGATAATGTCAAATTCCCTGGCTCTTGCTGTTACTGCTTGCTCCATACCTGGACAATGAATACCCATTCCTGGTTCTTGCTGAAAATATGTGACTTTGACTCCATTACGGATGACTGTCTGGTTGAGGGGCAATTCTAATTGATTATTTAACCCAGCATTAGAAGTAAACACTTCTACTTCATGACCAAGGGCGGCTAATCCTTCACAAAGTTGGCTAACGCTAAGTACAGGGCCACCGAATTGCCAAGCTGGGGCGTAAACAGGGATGTAGTGCAGAATCTTGAGTTGGTTTTGCATTATTATTACCTAGCTATGCTTTTGTAGATAAAACCCAAGGCTCGTCAGCGCCCAGTAACGACGAACTTGTTTTGCCGGGTCGCCAATTTTTAAATCATGTTCTACTTGGTCGGCATTCAGCTGAAAGCCGTGAGCTTGATTAAGGTGAGTAAAAGCTGCGTGTAAACAGTCTCGTAGAGGGCCGCTTAAATACATTGCATAATCTAAATCAAAGCCTGTTTTCTGACGGTGCAGAGCGTGCTGTAAGGTTGGCGGAATCTCACTAGATAAAAGGGGTTTTTTGTTTTTTTTAGTTGTTCGTTTATGACTCCAAGGAATTTGAATTACTTTTTCCATATAGCGCCTACCTAAATAGGGTATGCGTAATTCTTGCTGATTCGCCATTGTCGCCCAGTCGCTATCTCTTAGTAAGGTATTTTTTAGGTAGCCTTTAATTTCACCAAGAGAAATTAAAGTTTCCACATCAAGATTGAGTTTGCTGTCTGTTTCATCATCCCAATTTGCCACTAGATTGTAAAAATCTGGTGCTACGGGCAAAAAGGCAGATATTTGATTAGGGGTAAAGAAACGCCGCGTTTCTCTTAACATTCTGGAAGGCGAATCTATTTGCTGGAATAAAAGATTTAATCTTTCTTGATAAATAGAATGCTTATGCCAGCCCTTGATATTTTCTATCCAAGGCAGAAGTAGAGACTTCATATCACCTAAATACTTTCCTAGTTGATATAACTTTGCTATCGAAGCAAAATGAGGATAGCCACCATGTAACTCATCCGCACCACAACCACTAAGAACAACGGTTATGCCGTGTTCTAATGAAGCTCTCGAAATAAGATAAGTATTTGTACCATCTGATGAGGGTTGATCCATTGCTGTAAAGCTATCAACTAACCAAGTATTTAGTGTTTCTTGAGATAGGTAGGCTACATGATGTTTGAGCTGGAGTTTCTTTGCAGTCATAGCTGCCAAGTTACTCTCATCTCTAGTAGAGTCTTGTAAATCGAAGGTAAAAGTAGAGAGATGACCTTGCATAACTGGAGCTAACATACTAGCAAGCACTGTACTGTCTATTCCGGCTGACAAAAATAAACCCACAGGAACATCAGCAATGATCTGCTCTTTGAGAGTATGTAGCAAAACTTCGGTATGACTTGTGTCAGTCGGTTCTCTTATGTGATTGTGTGCGTGTTGAGCTAAATTCCAATAACGAATTGGGGTAGATATAGTGGCTAAGTCTGTCCGCAAATCAATATAAGCATAATGAGCAGGGGGAAAAGCTTTAATCGTTTGTCGGATAGTACGTGGCTCTTGAACGCTGCCATATATTAAATACTCATAGATACTCTGTTCGTCCCAGCCTGTTGCTACTAATCCAGACCTCATTAATGCTCGTACTTCCGATGCTAAAGCAATGCCTCCGCCGCGAGTTTGAGCATAGTATAGTGGTTTAATTCCAATGTGATCCCGTGCTACTAACAGGCGTTGTTGAATAGAGTCAAATAATAAAAAAGCAAACATACCGTCTAGGCGTTCCACTATTTGCTCACCCCAGACACGATAACCTAATAACAAAACTTCTGTATCACTATGAGAGATAAACTCTACACCGTGTGCTTTTAATTCTTGGCGTAATTCCAAGAAGTTATAAATTTCCCCATTAAAAATAATCACATTACCCGTTTTTGGATCTACCATAGGCTGGTGCCCCGCAGGACTAAGGTCAAGAATTGCCAGACGAGTATGCAGTAGGTGAATCTGGTTTGCTCCTACAGTTCTTTGCCATGTACCTTGGGAATCAGGGCCTCGATGATGCAGAGCAGCTAATATATTTGATGAATTAAAGTCTTCTCTACCGATATAGCCGTATATACCGCACATATTTTTAAGGATTTGATTGGTAGATTGAACAGCATAACTGTGATTTTGAGCAGAGTTGTTGAGTGATTCTTGAATTCCAATCGATAAAATTTTTCATCTGCTAGATACTTGCAATATTTGGTCGCAAATATTGTGACACCTCCGCTCGAAATTTTCATAGGAAAAATACTCTAATCCTTGGGGTATTACTCCTTTAGGTCGCTTCAACGCTTCTAAAATTCCCGCCTTTACTTCTTCTGGATCATCAGGATTAACAAGAATGCCTAGTAAACCATTTCGTACTGCCTCACGACTGCCATCAACTTTACTCGCAACTACGGGAATACCGCAAGCCATTGCTTCTAAAAAAACAAAGCCAAATCCTTCTCCCTTACTCGGCATTACATAAACATCTGCTAGGCGATAGTGGTCGGCTTTTTTGGCTTCAGAAATAAATCCTGTGAAAATCACTTGTCCCTGAAGATTAAGCGATCGCACTTTCTCTTCTAATCTCTCTCTATCACATCCTTCTCCCACTATTAAGTAGGCTAAATTAGGAATTATTTCGTTCAACTTAGGCAGTAACTCGATTACTGCATCAAACCCCTTATATCGTTCATAAGAGTCCAAACGTCCTAATGTCATTAGAACTATCTTATCTTTGAGTCCATATTGGGAAGTAAGTTCAGAATTTTTATCATCGTGTCCATACTGTTCAAGAGCGATGGCATTTGGCAGTAAAAATTGTTGCACCTTGGGTATATTTGCCCAGGATTGAAAGCGATCCAATGTAATTTGGCTGATAGAGACAACAAAATCTACTGCTGGAAGGCAATAGTTGACTATGTTGCTATGAGGCTTCCAGGCTTCGATGCCATAGATTTCTAGGAGTATAGGCGCTTTTGTCCACAGTTTAACTAAGCAGGCAAGCGGCAGCATATAAAGATGACCGCAGACAATTAAATCGAATTTGGGATTGGCTCTGATGGTGTGAAAAATGGCACCAATATAAGCTAACTTACCTTCTATTCCTGATGTAATATATGTTAGCTTCTGGGGCAAAATTTCAATGCGATCGACAAGTTTTTTTCTGGGAATGGCGACCACTTTCTCACAATTGTCGGCACTACAGAGAGAGTTAATGAAGTCTCGGTTGTACTGTGAGATCCCCCCGCGCCCTCCAAAGGCATCTGTCACAAAATAGAGGATTTTCATAATATTCTATAGATAATTTATGACTGACTACTTACTTGGTTTGACCTTTAAAAGATAGTTGGAGACTAAAATATATGAGAAAGACTAGCAAATTTATCAAGATAAAGTCTCGCAGCAATGAATAAGTAACCGTGCTTATTACACCAAGAATTGATGGAGTATAAAGACGCAAGCATACAAAGGAAAAAGAACATAACAAAGCTGATTTAAGTAGAGGTTGTTTGATGAAACTGAGAAAACGTCCTACACAAGTTAACCAACAAGATAGGATTAACGAGGCGAAGAAAACCATCAAATAACCACCTCGCTCAAAGGAGTCAGCCATAAATGTTATTGGCGCAGATGTAAATTCGGTAATATTCACACCGTAATTATCTCGTAATCTTTCTGCTCCATCATCTAGGGGCAATTTTTCTCCCGTAACAAATTTTGGTATGAAAATGCTGAAAATTCTTTCAAAGTTCTGGAAGCCAATATATCTTTGGCTATCAACAACACCATCAATCACTAATTGTCCTGTTGGTTCTGTGATCCGGGTTAATAATGCAAATACAGGATCATCATATTCATTCCCTTGAAATTCAATCTTACCTAGCATTACTTGCGAAATAGTGGACAGTCGATCACTAAAATTACCGTTATAAAATCTTTGATCTGCACGAGCATATCCCAAAACAATGGTAAAGGCTAAAAGAAATGGAATTAAAAATAATAAAAGTTTTCTAAGAAGTGAAAACTTTATTTTTCCTCCATAAATGTTCCCTATAAAGAAGAAAATAATTGCGCGAATTACTGGCTCTCTTCCTCCAGTCATACTAGACAATATCACTGTAAAAGATATAGCAAATAGGTAAGGAAAATTTTTCTGTGAAATAAGTGGTACTTCTAGACGAGTTCCTAGAAGAAAGAAAAAGAGATATTGCAAAGTACTGATACCACCAAGAAAGTAAAGCGGTGAATCAGATGAAAGACTTCCTCCTATTACATACCTAGCGTCATAATAACCAAAGATCAAATTAAAAATTGAAGTTAATATAAAAACAATACCTGTAATTATAACTCCACTATGGGTTAACTTATCTGATAATGGTAAAAATAGAATTTCTCTTTCTGGCAAAACCCTAAACTTTACAGCTATTAAACTTCCTATCAAACTAGCCCACATGACCAAGTTAATCAAAATCATGGTAACGATTGTATATTTACCAATTTGATATCCTATTGATGGGAGTATGTAAAAACAGCCTAAAAAGCCAATTACCCAGCAAAAAAATTGGCCTGTCATATGAGCAATAGACAGTAATCGCAATTCTACACTTTTAGATAAAACTGATATGTAAATAATTAAAAATAAAGGAATGAAAGCTAATAAACCTAGAGATAGTTCAGGCAATCCTAGAAAAACACAAACTATCAAAACAATTACATTTATAATAAGAAAAATAGATGCTTTTATATACATTGAAGATTTACATAGCGAAGTAAGTATCAGTCTTATTAGACTACCAAACGCACTAAAATCTACACTTGTTGATTGTGTAGATTTTCATAGGTGGCGATCGCCCGTTTAGCGTAATTCTTCCAATCTAATCCTGTGCTAGTCTTGCGAATAGATAGAGCTGCCTCTCGTTTAGTTTGGAGGAGTTGGGAATTATTAGCTAGGTTTTTTAAACAGGTGGCGATCGCCTGACTATCTCTTACAGGTACTAAATATCCAGCAGGATACTCTTCTATACCTGTCTCTAATTTGACTGGTTGCACACCAGATATTCTTAGTAAATCTTCGCCACCAGTATTAGTTGTACAAATTAACGGCAACCCACACGCAAGAGCTTGTAATTGAACCATTGCCATACCCTCTTCAACACTCGCCATCACAAAAACACTACTATTGCGGTAGTAATCCACTAATTTTGTCTGTGGTACATGACCAATCAATTTAATTCGTTCATCTGCTCCTGTTAATAAACGAGGGGTTTCCGTAGTAACTCCACCAACCAACCATAGTTCGCTATTTGGTATATTTGCCTGCATAAAGGCTTGAACTAGATAATGAATGCCCTTACGTACACTTAAAGAACCAGCATAGATAACGCGAAACACTTCATCATGTTTCGTTTCAGGCGAAAAGGTTTTAAGATTCGTACCAAAAGGATTATGGACTAGGCGTTTTTCAGAAAAACCCTGAGCAAGGAAACTACGTTTTACAAACAAGCTTGGCACTGTAACCTTGTCTGTCATTTCATACTCTCGTAATTCCTGAGCTACAATCTCTGGGTGTGTTTCTGCCCAATGCAAACCTAACTGCTGGTATTCTTCCCTCAATAGTTGACATTGCACCTTCATGTGAGAAGAACTACGTTCTAACAAAAAGGGTATCTTATTCCGTTTTGCCCAGTGCAAAGCAGGCTCAGAAAAACTTGACCAGCCGTGTATTAGGGTGCTGCCTTCTAGGTATCTACTTGCTGCTTTAGCAAATAAATTATGGAGTAAGGCTTGGGATTTCATCATCAATTTTTCTTGACCTATCTGGTGGATAGCTTTCCCTAATAAAAGAGTTAAAGGCAAGCTGACTACTTGATCATCTGGTATTCCCCATTTGCGGGTTTTGTATTTAGGATAATTGGTGATTAAACGATGTAAAACACCTGCTGAATGCAGTTCTCTTGCTAGGTCAAAAGCGTGCCATCTCCCACCAGCCACAATTGAAATTCTCATGCTTTACTTTTTTGCTGAAATTTTTAAACTACTGCGGACATAAAGAGGCTTATTTATAGCTATGATTTCATTACTTTTTTTATGTTTACGTACTTCAAAACGGAAATTTAAAATCGTATTAATACAGTAGATAGAGGTTAATAAAATTACATTTATACCTATTTGCTACCTTCTTTGATGGAGCAAAGCAAAACATGACTTGATGTTAGTAAAGGATGAAGTAATGACTTTTTATCAGTAATTTCTGTAGGAATAAAGATAAGTCTATCTGCCCAATTTGCAAGAATATCATACTGATCAAAAACACTATAAGAATAAGCAATACCATCTCCTTCTGACGACATATAACCTCTCCCTGCGGTCTTTATATAATTAGCAAATCCCCATAATCCAAATTTATAGATCAATAATCTAACCCATCTAGTCAATAATTGCCCTTGACCAAATCTATTTCCATCTGATATGAAAATGGCTCGTCGCGCAACTCTTGCCATTTCTCTAACAACTTTTTCAGGTTGAGCTACGTGATGCAAAACACCAAATGAACAAACAATATCAAAACTCCCATCATCAAAAGGTAGAGACTCACCTTCTGCACAAATCAGTAATTCAGAACTGATACCTTTTTTTATACCTTGATTGATTAATGCTTGGACAGGCTCCACTCCAATAATTGTTAAATCGGGATACTTATCAAGGAAGTACTTTACACCACGTCCTGTCCCACACCCTACATCAAGAACAGTAGTTACTTCCAAAAGATCCATAAAGGTCGAAATATACTTTAGAGCAGTATCATGTGCGCTATCTTCACCACCATGTATCTCATCGTATTGCTCTGCTGCATCCGTATAATATTTGCGTTGTAATTTTACATCTTTTCTTATCATTCAAGCCTCCAAGGTTTTTTTATTAGAGTATTTTTTTTCCTATCACTATAAGTGATGCAGCACATCTTTCCTTGACAGATTCAGAAAGAGGAATATGAGGCATCAATATATTTCCTCCTATAAACAAGAGAGGATACAATATTTGAGAAATTAATCTAGAAGGATGTGCAGCAAGAAAAGAAAAATAGTTATGAGAAAGAGTATGAATAGAAGTCAATCCAATATGCTCAAATTCTTTGCGGTGGGAAGCACAACTATAATCAATTTCAGGGATGTTGTAACCACCTATGCCTTTATCCCTTATCATTTTTCTCATAAAATGTTTACCACAGGGAACTACTGATACAATCCAGCCACCGGGTTTAGTTAGAGAGTAAAGTTTATCCCAAATTTGCTGTCGTTGTGAAAGCTCTAAGAAATGTTCTATTACTCCAACATGAAAGCACATATCATAGGACTCAGAACTTTGATAATCAAAAATGTTGGCAACTTCGACACTCGCTTTGATAGGTTGAAATTTACTAACTTCTTCTAAATAATTCTGCGCCCTTGCAACCACGCCATTGGATACATCAATCCCATGAACTTCAAATCCATTCAGGGCTAACTTCGATAGATGAATTCCTCCCCCACACCCTAACTCAAATAAGCGATCAGGTGATGTTAGTTGTGTAATTTGTAATATTTTTTGCCAAACTCGACCAAGACGCTTAATTTTTCTCAAATCTTCTGCTGAGTAGCAGTGATGTTCATATCCTTCATGGTCTAACTCTTGTTTCCAAGCTTCACTAGCATCATAATAATTTGTGCTCATTATTAAATCCTCAGCTATATAGGTTTCATTTCTAACCTTTTATGAAAGTAAATACATACTGCTACTTTTAAGGAAAAAGAGACTGTTATACCTAGCAGAATTCCCAATTCTGACAACCACATTCCTAAAAGCAAGACAATTATCAACCGCAAGAATGGTTCTATTGTTTGAATTATTAAATAAGCATTGAAAGCACCTGATAGTTGCAAAGCAGAATGAAACTGCATCGCGGCAGCTTGCCCCACAACAATAACAGCAATCCAAGGAATCATCCACTCGCCACCCTCGAAACTTCTTCCCAAAAGTAACTTCATTAAAGAAGAACCTAATAAGATTCCTCCTATAACCAGAACTAACAAAAGGCATAATAAAACACTGACTGTTTTCATTAGATAACGACGTACTATATCAGGCTGTGTCCAATCTAATTTTGCTGTACTAGCACTAGTTAAGGCATTTGATACCAAGCCGACTGGTAACATGAGTGCAGTGATTCCTGTATAATGACCAAGACTCACCAAGGAACCAAAGATAGAAAAAGCCCATATATCAATTCTTGTGGAGAATGATTCTAGTGAATAAGGCAAAAAAGCATGAAAAAGAGGAGCTAGGGGAGGTCTTTCTTTACAAATTTCTCCTGTAATTATGTGATCTTTTTTAAGCCAGCCCACTCCTAAAGAAATAGTATGGATAGCAATATAAATAAATATTACTGCTTTAACAGATATAAAGTTTGTCAACAGTAAAGCAAATATTAAAAGTAGATAACTACCTTGTAATCCTATTCGCATTAAATATTGTCCATCAATATTACCAGCAGCGACGTAAATTGCAGATAGACAGCCACCGAGGAAATATATGGGGAAATTTGCATTATATATAATACTGAGCCAACGAGCATTTTCTGGAATTTTATCAAAAGCTAGGCTGGCAAATACTCCAACTGGGATAAATATTGCAGAAAGCCAACAAGCATAATATGTAGTTCTACGCCACGCTTCTCTAGGTGAAATTTGTTTTGAGGTAATTAAACCTTTTAGCAACCTGTCCCATTGACAGCTACCTAAAACAAAAATAGTTGATGGAACAAGTATCACTAATGCAAGTAAACCTCTGTCTTCAGCACCTAATGTGCGATTGAGCAATATAGAAGCAGGAAATGAGAGAGCAGACATCAGAATTTCCCAGCCAAGACTACGCGATGCTCCGGGAGTAACTTTGTCTAATATCTTAAAAAGATGTTTAGGCATATCAATTAGCCTTCACAGCATAAGCACGCATAACTCTTGTATAAATTCCTGTTGAAATACCTCCAGTTTCTACAAAATGAATTAGCTTGATTATTTGCCTGATTACACCCCAGATTCCAAATCTAACTACACCTTTTAAAGAGGTTGGTTGCGGTCCATGTTCTTGAAATTGGACATGTCCAAAACTACAGGCTAAAAGTATATGTTTTAAACTGACAGATGTATAAGTTACTTCATGAGTTAAGTCACCATAGACCACACCACCGGAGAGTGGTGAATCACCATTGGGCAGTTGCAAAATCAGACGACCACCAGGAACTAGAGCAGAGTATATAGCATCCAAAAATTTAACTGCTTCATCTTTATTAAAGTGTTCCAATATATCAAAGCCTGTAATTAGAGAAAACTTATTTGGGTTTTGGAATAGATATTCAATCGCATCAGCACAAATAACTTGAGAAAACTGCTGACGAGCAATATTAACTTGTTCTGGACTTATATCTACCCCATATAAGTCAGTAAACCCCTCAATTTGGAGTAAACTGAGAATATTACCAGATCCACAAGCAACATCCAAAACTTTACCGTTTCGAGGAATTTCCTTTAACCAATTACTCATAGCGTATTGCAGGTTTATTATATTCCGGTCATCCTGCTTATAGGGATTGGGATTTAAATCGCGCTGAAATTGCTTATTTGCTGAAACGTAATTATCATAGAGGCGTTGACGATAGTTCATTTATCTACCCACTGTAATATATTTACATTTGCTTGGATGGCAAGAAAAAATGAGCCGTAGCTAGATAAAATGCTTTCAAGTGGATCTAGATTAATGTAATTTTTATTAATTAACTACTAGATGGTTTTAGCAAGCGGACTAGATTAGCACTAATTAAAAAATCATCTTCATATTTATTAGTATATTTATTACATAATTGCCTGAATATTTCAGAAAACTCAGTTTTAAAGGCTAAAGACTTAGGGTCTAATTGAAGAATTAAATCTTTTATTTGGAAGCCTACTTCTTGAAAAAGTTCACAGTATTCTTTACTACTTAAATGTGAAAATAAATCAAGTTCAACATAACGTCCTCCACTTTGAAAATCTTCATTAGTTTGTAAAAATGAGAGAAAGTATTTCATATATTGTTCAGAATCTAGCAATAAATGGTTAAAACAATTTTGTAAACCACCCCTTCCTGAAAAATGATCGCCGCCAGCACAAAACCACAGAGGCCCATAAGTAGCATATAAAATTCCTCCTGGCTTCAAAACGCGAAATGATTCTTTGAGAACTGATTTTAAATCTTGACAGTGTTCAAAAACTGCATCTGACGCACATAAATCTATTGATTCATCTTTGATGAATGAATGATCTTCCAAAGGAGATTGAGAAAACTCAATTTCAACATTTAATATTTTTTTACAATAATTAGTGATTTCACTCCAAGAATCTTTGAATTCGAATAAGTCAGTTGCGATAATTTTTTTAGGCTTTAACCTTGCCCAAGAAATGACATCCCAGCCAGTTCCAGTTCCTTGAACAAGGATAGTAGCTTCTCTAGTTTTGCACAAAGCTGCTCCCCAAAGACGACGAGTTTCTAAAGGCATTCCACGTCCTGGAAGTACGAGAGATGGCTGAAGAATTTTTAGAGTCTGTGTTGATAAAAATTGACTAGCATATATAGAAAGTAAAGGACGACTAAAAAAATAAAATAGACGCTTAAGTATGCTTGTCTTATGTAATTTATCTTGCTCTAACCAAGAGATATTATAGTAATTTTCCATAATGGTTACTCACAACACAAATCTAATATAGTTTTTAATCGGCTTGTATATGTATTTGTATCTTTTATGATAATTTTCATACCAGTATTTCGCATTTCTTCTCTTTCTGTAGGATTGTTCAATAACCATTTACACTTATTAGCTAAATCTTCTGGTGAGGTGAAGAAACCATAATCAGGATACCCGGCTAAAATTTCTCTATGTTCTTGAGTATCTTCATAAATTCCACATCCACCACAGGCAGCTATTTCAAATGTTCTCATGGTTGATTCATCTTTATTCCGTTTTCTGACAATACCTAGTGATAACTTAGAAAAATAAATAGCTAGCCGGAATTCATGCTCAAAAACTGCTGGTAGCTTTTGCCATTTTTTTAGATTCAGTCTATCCCAAGCTGTACCATAAATTTTTAAGTTTAATCCATTCGATGAAGATATAGCATCCAAAAAAGGAATACGTTCACTATCACCTGTACCTATAAAAGAAATATCTGCTTTAAATAAATCTTGCTCAACTTGAGAAACATTTATCGGCTGGTGACAAAGAAATGGATCATAGGCAAATGGCAAAAAATGCACTTTTTTAACTTCATGTTTAATTAACTCTGACAATATTTTTGTTTTTGTACTTATAACTAAATCATACTTTTTAAGATTAGATAGAAAAAATTCGCTACGATGGTTTGGATTCCACGGATAATCAGTTAAATAATTAACAATCTTTGTACCTATTTTAGAACAGATATCGAATACTTCATTTGTTAAAGGAAAAATTCCTGTTACTAAAACAACTTGTGGACTAAACTCATTTATACAGTTAACTATTTTTTGATTAAATGACCACCATTCTAAAGGACGTTTTCCTGATATTTTAAAAAATATTTTGCCCCATGACTGTTTCATAGATGGAGCGTAGTAATTGCAGCTTGTATTGTTGGTATCAAACAAAATGTTTAACTCTTGAAATGCTCTGGTAAATATAGAACCCAATTGATAACTTTGCGAAGTATTGCCAATAATTATTATTTTATAATTCATAATGAAAATTTATCAGGTTTTGCCAGCCATTCATCGCACCCAAATCCATATAAATCTTTATTTATTAGTGCCATAGAATAGTTATATTCATGCAAAATCACTTGACAATCATTGACTTGATTTTTCCCATGTGTAGCTAGTAATATAATTGGTCTATATTCTTGAAAAAATTTCTCTCCACCCCTCAATACATTTGCTTCAGCACCCTCAACATCTATTTTAACTAAGCTAACTGGATTATTTAAATTATCTAACGAATCTAAAGTATTCATAGAAACTTCTAAATCTCCCTTATCTGTCAAATATCCTTGTGCGTGTAAATGAGAAGTAGCAAACTTCATTTTCCCTATTTTGTCACTGACTGCTGCTGAAATAATCTCAATATTATCTATTTTATTCAACCGTATATGCTGACGAATAAACTCAATATTTCTAGGTAATGGTTCAAAAGATATTACTTTACCTGTTGCTCCAACGAAACGGCTCAACAAGATACTAAAAAAACCCACATTTGCACCAATATCTAAAACAGTAGTGCCTTCAAGCGATAACTCAGTCAGTAGCTTCTGCTTATCTTCTTCATACGAGCCTAGCCACATTCCATGTACTCCACTTCCTACAATCCACTTCATTCCTTTTGCTGGGCCTTGCAGGATAGGAAGTATAGATTTTGTAGGTAATAAAGATAAAGGAAGACGAAGAAACTTCCCAATTGGATTGTTTGAGCGAATATTACTAAACTTAAATGCAATCATAATATTACCTACGCAATTAATTGAACGTAAACACTTGTAGCTAGGTTACTTGGATGAGGTAATGATTTTAATTCTCTACATCGTAACTTAGGCTGCACAATTGCCTGAGAAATTATTTCCGCTAATTGTAGAGTATCAATACATGAAAAAATCCAACCATGCTTAATATTTTTTATCAAATCCTTTGCACAACCAACCTGATCACTTATAATAACTCTCAAACCAAACTGAAGGGCTTCATTAACAACTAATCCCCAGGTTTCTCCATTCTGGGAGGGGAGAATTAGTGTATCTGCCATTGCATAATATTCACCTAATTCCGACTGATTTTTAAAGCCAACAAAAATTGTTCTTTCACCTAGCTGTAATTTTACTCTTCCTTCAAATTCCTCTCTTAATTCCCCATCTCCCACAGCAAAAAACCAAGTCTTCTCTTTTTCCACTGATGATAGTTTTTCTAAGGCATCAGGAATTATTAAAGGATTTTTTGCTGGAAACATCTTGCCACAATAGATCAAAACATGGTCTTGTTCTCTAATACCTGCGTTAGCTCGTAAAGTTTCTCTCTGTGGTAGCCAAAAGTCCACCTGTTTTTGAAAAAAGTCTGTATCAATGGCGTAGTGAGCTAACGTCATACAACTCTTACTTACTCCCATCCGCAAATAATGATTTATAGAATTTGTTCCAATCGGGAAAAAATGAGTAAATTGACGATAGTAAAAAGATAAGAATAGCTGACGTATTTTATCCTTGATATAAGAACGTGATAATGCCTCATTTGTTGTTTCAGCTCTCAGCATTAACTTGTGTCCAGTTAGACCTAACAGCAAAGTGCTAACAGTAATGAAAGTAGGTGAATAAGCGAAAATCAATATAGCATCAGGTTGATAGCGATTAATTGCAGCAACAGCTTTAGTAGCTAATTTAATACCTTGTATTCCTCTTAAACCTTTCAGCGAACTTGTAGAGATGAATTCGTGTTCAAAACCTGCGGTTGGTTGACAATCCCATTTGAATACTACGCCAAAGTTAATATCTTCACTCGGTATTACACCATGATTACAGCCAAAAAAGACTTTTACTTGCAAATCTTGTTGCTGTGCTAACTCACGAAATACAGGTGCAAAATACTGAACTGGATGAGTAACAAGAATTGCAAGTTTTATTAACATTTTAATTACTTGATCCAGTATATTTTAGTGATTCTAAATTACTTTTACAAAATATTAAGTAGCTTAGAAGTTAAAATATGGTGTACGTTGAACACCATTCGGATATTTGAAAAATCGAACAGAAATCCTCTATGAATTTTCAAACTTATGATTAAATTTCTAAATGAACCACGTTAACTTCATATTTCGCTCATAACTCTACCAACCTAAATCTTGAATCACCTCAGAGAAAACACTGGTTTATCCAAATTACTAACCATTTAAAACAGGTGCAATCCAGTGATTCTACTTAAATTCGACTTCACCTTATTTTTGTTCCCAGAATTATTCTCTCCAGACTCTGTATGAGAATAATAAGAAGTATAGTCATTGTTGCCAGTAGCCATACAATTTACTACCATTCCCAACACAGGGACACGCGAATGCTCCAGTAGTGCCTTTGTAGTCTTAGCCGCAGCAGAATTAACTACACCAGGACGTACAACTAGCAACATTCCATCTGCCATTTTGCCTACTATCGAGGCATCAGCTAAAATATTTAAAGGTGGAGTGTCAATAATCACGCAATCATAATCTTGGGCTGCTTGTTTCAATAACCCATTCATACGCTGTGAGTCCAATAGTGCAGCAGGGTTAGGCGGTATGGTGCCAGAAGTGAGCAATTCTAGATTAATCACCACTTCCTTAGCAGCTTCTGCTAAGGAAGTCTGCCCCACTAAAACATTACTTAACCCCATCAAGTTAGGTTGTTGCCACATTTTGTGTTGATGGGGATGGCGCATATCTGCATCAATCAATAGCACTCGCCTTCCCATTTGGGCAGTTGCTACCGCCAAATTAGCTGCAATAAAAGATTTACCCTCATTGATCACAGAACTGCTAACCACAATTACCTTCAGTTCCTTATCAGAAAAACTGAACCCCAGGTTGATTTGAAGCATTTCAAAGGCTGCATTAACTGATGAATAAGGGTTATTTAGTACCGGTAATTCGGTTATATTCTCACCACGAGCCAGTCTAGCTTTTTGATCAAAAACCGGAATTTTTCCTAACAAGGGATAGTCCAAAAAATGTTGGGCTTCCTCTGCTGTCTTCACAGATTTGTCTCCAGCTTCTAGCAATAAAGCTACTCCAATAGCGAAGAAAAATCCTAAAAATCCCCCTAGTGCCAAATTCAAGCTAATGCGAGGAGAAATTCTCTTCTTTGGAACTAAAGCATTAGAAACAATCGTGGCATTGCCTACATTTTGGTTCTCTAATACTTGAACTTCTTGCAATCGTTTGAGCATTTGTTCGTAGGTTGTTTGTGCTACCTCTAGCTGTCGTTTTACCTCTAGTTGTTCTTGTTCCAGTTTGGGTAAGCTTCTGAGACGTGCTTGATAAAGTAGAAATGCCTTCATCAACACACTAACTTGATTCTTCAATCCCAACTTTTCTACTTCCACTTGCACCAAATTAGCAGTTAGAGTCTGCTTGAGTTCTCCTATTTGTAAATCTTGCTCTGGGATAGGCTCTGAACTACCCAGAGTTTGGCTTACTCTTCCTTTTAGCTGCTCTTTGAGAGCTTGTTCTTTACTTAACAAATTAGTAATGACTGGGTGTTCATCGGTAAATCGTGATCTCTCCACAGTCAACTGATCTTGAACCTTCTGGTATTCTGATAGCACTTGCTGTACTGCTCTAGATTGACTTAAGCTACTAAGTGCCATAGCTTGCTGTGTGTTTAATGCCAATTGATTTTGCAAAGCACCAGAACGGCTTCTAGCATCTACCAACCGCGCACGGAGTTCGGTTATTTGGCTGGATAATTCATTCAGCCTCTTAACTCCTTCTTTAGCTTCTTCTTCTAAGGAAACAACCTCATATTTTTCTTTAAACCGACGCAGTGCTGCTTCCTCTTCTGTAACCTTTGCCTCAACCAGGGGTAATTGCTTGTTTAAAAATTCCCGTGCTGCTCTAGCTTCAGAACGGTTAATCCGAACATTGTTTGCTAGATAAGCACTCATCAATCTATTGATGATAGCTGTGGCTTCTTGAGGATTAGTACTACGGTAAGAAAGTTGTAAAATATCCGTCCCTCGAACACTTTTGATTTTCAAGTTATGCAGAAAATCGTCTATTTCTAAAGGTTGTCCTAGTTTATCCTTCAGTTGCAATTCAGCAATAGTTTTTTTAGTCAGAGGGTAGGAGCGAATAATTTCCGCTTCAGTTTCCAAAGGGTTAGAGACATTTGTCACTCCACTAAGTTGTCCAAGCTGCTCATTTACACCTGTCAGGGAAGAAACGCCACTTTGCTTATTAAAAAGCAGTTTACCCTCGGCTTCATAAATTGGTTTTTCACTAAAAGTAACTACCCCTGTCACTCCAAAGACCGACCCTATAATGATTAGTATCAGGAACCAACGTCTTTTTACAGTCAGCCAATACTGTTGAAAATTAATCAGGTCTTGATTGTTTTGATCGGAAAGCATAGTTTAGTTAATACTCTAGATATTGACACTGTTAAGGATTTGGTTTACTTCTTTGTACTGATATTAGAGCAGGGACATACATAAACTTATCCAGTATTCTCTGAAATTAGTCCATGCTGATTGCAACTGCGTCTGGAGAATATATAAAGATTTAGTCAAATATTATCAAGGTTTTCCCAAAATAACACTACGTATTTTTACGGTTTTTTCTCCTTAATTATTTTTAACGCATTATTTTCTATTCGCTTTGTAAATTGTTTTTGAAAAAATATCAGTAGTCTTGTAGAGTGTGTTACTTCTTTACCTCGAAAATTAACAAATAAAGCCCTAGTTGTCTCAACATCACCTTACCAAAGTAGAGTTTTAGCTTTTTTAAGCCGCTTGAACGAGCGGCCAACGTTATAAAGATTTTCTTTAAGATGATACCAGTCTAAGATTTACCAGCGTTCTTGAACTATGCCAAACTCTTGGACTAAATTCCAAACTCCATTATTTTAAAATAATCTCTTTAAATACAATTCTAATATTTACGTAATTACCACATGGTTAGATAACTAAAATCAAGGTTAGAAATAAAAAGTTAATAAAGAATGCGATCCTTCGATTAAACTCACATAAAGTTTATTTATTTAGTTATTAAAACCAAGCTTTTGTCTTCGATTGCTCATCATATAGTTTCCTAACAGGCTTTGAATTATTTTAAAATCTTGAAATTTGAAATCGTAACCTTTCATGCTCTCCCTAGCTCTCAACGAGAAATCAAGAGTTCCGATCATTTTGCCGGTGGAGGAGTGAATCTTGAAATCTGATGCTAAAAGTCTCAGAATAATCATTGCTTACATCTGATTCTGTTATGTCTCTGCTGTAATCTTTCTAATCTTTAGTAATCTATGCAAATGAATACTACTCTTGCTGTTGGCAAAAAAAAACAGAAGTTATATCAAACAGACAAGATCCTTTGTATATTACTGCTATTAGGAGATATTGTGGGTTTATTGTTAAGTTTGTCTATCTGTTTATGGTTGCAATCGCGTCAAAATCTGAATAGTTTTGACCCTTTAAATTATTTATTTATTTTTCTAGTTCTCGCAGGGCTGTATTTAGCAGATACTTACCATCCAGATACCCAAATAGCAGGGTTACGCGCTCCATCCCGCATTTTGATTAGTAGTGTTGTTGTTGGTAGCATTATTGCATCTCTCATTTACTTTACTGGTGTTTGGGGGAAAGATATGGTCTTTAAACGAGGAATTTTGCTCTCAAGCTTAAGCATATTTACCCTCTGGGCTATGGCATCAAGAATATGGGCAGTCAAGTGGGTGCGATCGCAAGCTCAACACAGTCGTTGGCTAATTTTGGGCGCAGATAAAAAAGCCATTCTATTTGGCAAAACTTTTCTAGAATGCAGTTCATTAGGACAGTTGGTTGTTCTAATAACATCACAGCAGAAGATCAATGAGTTAGCAAAAAGTAATCGAGTTTCTGCGGGGAGCCTCAATGACTTACCCCAATGGAGCCAACAAGCTTGGTCAGGGGTAGTAGTAACAAGCCCGATGGAATTATCGGATGCACAGACACAGCAGTTGATGCAGTTACGTTTATCTGGTGTCTCCATCTATGGGATTCCTGATATTTGTGAAACCTTATGGTACAAACTTCCCTCATTTCTGCTTCAAGATAACTGGCTGGCTTTTGGTGCTGGTTTTAATTTAGCCTCTGACAGCATTAGTCAAAAGCTGAAGCGGTTATTAGATATTATTCTGGCATGGTCATTATTTCTGTTTTTCTCTCCACTGATGTTGCTAGTAGTACTGGCAATTAAGTTAGATAGTCCAGGCTCAGTGTTCTACACACAGATACGGACTGGTTTGGAAGGAAAGCCTTTTAGAGTTTACAAATTTCGTTCCATGTATCAGGATGCCGAAAAACGGGGAGCGCAGTGGGCCAACGAACGAGATCCTCGGATTACCACAGTAGGACGCTGGTTACGCCTAACTAGAATCGATGAACTACCACAGATTTTAAACGTTCTTTGGGGAGAAATGAGCCTCATTGGCCCCCGTCCAGAACGACCAGAATTTGATATCAAGCTGCGACAAGAAATTCCCTACTATGACTTACGTTATGTCGTCAAACCGGGAATCACAGGCTGGGCACAGGTTATGTACCCCTATGGTGCATCAGTAGAGGATGCTTACGAGAAATTAGCTTACGACCTCTACTACATCAAAAATTATTCCCTAGCTTTGGATTTAGCGATCGTCTTTAAAACCATTCGAGTAGTATTACTAGGTAAAGGCAGATGAATAATAAAGTCTTAGTCACTGGTGGAGCAGGATACATTGGCTCCCATGTAGTTCGTCAATTGGGCGAGGCTGGTTACGATGTTGTGGTGTATGACAACTGTTCTACAGGTTCACCCCAAGCAGTATTGCATGGTGAGTTAATTATTGGTGATTTAAAAGATTCAGAATCTCTTTGGCAGGTATTTTCTCAACATCAATTTGCGGCAGTGTTACACTTTGCTGCCAGTCTGAATGTATCCGAATCTGTTTCTCATCCTTTAGACTATTACGCTAACAATACTCGCAACACGCTAAATTTACTCCGTTGTTGCAACAACATGGGTGTGAAGCAAATTATCTTTTCCAGTACAGCAGCTGTCTATGGACAACCAGAAACCAGTCCTGTGAGCGAATCTACACCAACTGAACCGATTAACCCCTATGGGCGATCAAAACTTTCTTGTGAATGGCTGATTCGTGACTATGCAAACGCTTCTGATTTCCGTTACGTAATTTTACGATACTTTAATGTTGCCGGAGCAGAACCTGGTGGGCGATTGGGGCAGGTGTCAAAAGAAGTATCTCATTTAATTGGAGCTACCTGTAATGCTGCACTCAAACGCAGGCTAGGAGTACAAATTTTTGGTACGGATTTTCCAACACCCGATGGAACGGCAATTAGAGACTATATTCATGTTGAAGACCTAGCAACAGCACATCTGGATGCTTTGGCTTATCTGGAGCAAGGTAACGAAAGCCAAATTCTCAATTGTGGTTATGGGCAAGGTTACAGTGTCCGTCAAGTTATCGAACGGGTTAAGCTTATTTCTGGGGTAGATTTTCCGGTCATTGAAACAGAACGTCGCCCTGGCGATCCTGCTTGTGTGATAGCTAGTGCTGATAAAATCCGTAAATTCCTGGGCTGGCAACCAAAATATAATGACTTAGATCAAATTGTCTACACTACCCTAGCCTGGGAAATGCAGAAGAAAGATTTGATGTTAAGATCACTAGCTGCGGTTGCGTAAACTAGCGATCGCGTACATTTCGCCTACAACGCAAAAAAAGCATTACAGCGTGGCTGGGGCGGACAAATCATCCTTTAACTTATACAAATTATCTTGACAGTGACGTTGAACTAGACTGGACAATCTAGCTATTTTTTTATTCCCTTACCAATGAGTATAACCAATACTCAAAAGTAATTTATAAACAAAAGTTCCCCACTCCGGGAGATGAAATTCTCATCCATGCTGAAGAAATTGACTTGGAATATAGCTTATCAGATTTACCCAAAATGATTGATTCGATGACGATAGCCTGTGACAGACTGAAAAATATCAGTACCAGTCTCCGCACTTTCTCTCGTGCCGATAGAGATTATAAAGTACCATTTAACATTTATGAAGGCATTGATAGTACAATTCTAATTTTAAAACATCGTCTCAAAGCCAATGACAGCCGTCCAGCAATTGAAATAGTGACGGACTACGGTAATTTACCTGAAATTGAATGCTCTCCAGGACAATTAAATCAAGTATTTATGAATCTAATAGCCAATGCTATTGATGCCTTGGATGAATCAAATACAGGTCGGAGTTTTGAGGAGATTAAAGCCAATCCTAATCGGATTACAATTACCACCTCATTGAAAGAGAAAATTGTTGAGGTGAAAATTGCTGATAATGGGGTGGGGATGAGTGAATCAGTCAAAGAAAAAGTATTTGACCACTTGTTTACCACGAAAGATGTTGGTAAAGGAACAGGATTAGGATTAGCGATCGCTCAGTCTATTGTTGTAGAAAAACATGGTGGAACTTTGAATGTGAATTCTACACCGGGTGTTGGAACAGAATTTGTAATTACCTTACCGATTCTGGCTCAGACTTCAAGTGAATTTGATCGAAAGTGTGGTTTCAGTTAACCACCACCAGCCAATGACAGACCACAGACGATCCTTTCCCCTTTACCCCTTACCCTTTCCCCAGACCACACTCGATTGTGAAAAATGCTTATCCGAACCGTATTGATACCACTGCTGCTCAACGTCTCTTTGGAAAACCCTTTGCCGATGTATTGAGCTAATTCATCCCGCATTTATGCAACGCCCTTAATCCCTGTGGTTGGTCATGGATGGAATGGCACTAAGAAAAGCCGGAACCCTTGCAGTTTAAGCAGTTTGCAATTGTTTGCGTAACTCATGCCGGGTTTTAGTCATCAAGGGGTAAATTTTTGGGCGACGTTTGCGGACTCGTGGTTCGCT